>JBDTWC010000040.1:0-9649 GCA_040006875.1 Acidobacteriota bacterium
CCCGCGGCGTCGCCCCGGCAATGGCGTTGCCCAGTCCCGACTGGTCCCACACTTCATGCCGGATGCGCGTGAAATCCGCCGTGCCCGGCGCGAAGCGGCGCGAGAACGAGTCCTCCGGATGGTCGGTGATTTCCCAGGTCAGCCGGTCGACGCCGAACTCGCTGGCCATCAGGCGCGCCTTGTCCATCTCCTCGTCGGAGTCGTTCCATTTGAAGAGAATGTAGCGCCAGTTGATCTGCGGCACATCGCGGCCGTGCTGCGCCTTCTCCTCGGCCATCGCCCGCATGTTGGCGGTGGCGAGATCGAACTTGCCGCGCTGCCGGTACTTCTCGTAGACCGCCTGCGACGCTCCGTCGATCGAAAAGGTGACCTCGTCGATGCCCGAGTGCACCAGCCGGCGCGCCTTCTCGTCGTTGAGCGCGCCGCCGTTGGTGCTCGTGTAGAGATAGATGTGGGGAAACTTGTTTTTGATGTACGCGCACATCTCGACCGCGCGCTTGTGCAGGAACGCTTCGCCGTAGTTGAAGAAGTCGACCCGCACGAGCGTGGGACCGGCCTCGTCGATGACGCGCGTGAACACGTCGAAGTCGAGCATGCCGGCCTGGCGCGTGCGCGTGATGCCGGTTTCCGGAGCGCAGCAGGCCTGGAAGCACGAGATGTTGCAGGCGGCCGTGCACTCGACGTAGAGCCGGCTGGGCAGCGGGCCCACGTGCAGATCGCGCGCCGGGGCTGGCTGATCGGCGGCGAGCGGTTCCTTGAGCGGGCAGTCACCGCAGAACCACGAGCCGCCGGTGTTGAGGTCGGCGCGCAGCTCGGCCGCCACCGAGCCGCGCCACACCTGCGTGAGCGTTGTCTGGCGCACGTCGCCCATGACCCGCTTGGCGTAGGGGTCGGAGCAGCCGCACGAGATGCGGCCGTCGCACAGCAGAATCGCCGTGGACCAGGGCCACGAGCAGGTGAAGCGTTCGGCCAGATGATTCAGTGACATCGCGGGCGGGCTCGGGACTAGGGTTCCGTGGAGTCGAGCGTGTCGAGCTTCTTGATCACGCGATCGCTGCGCCCGTTCTCGTAGGTGTTGTAGCTCACAAACAGCGCCTCGACCAGGTAGCTGCGGCACTCGGCGTCGGAGAGCTGGCCGACGACGTGCGCGATCTCGCGCTGCACGCCCTCGTAGGAGTCGTCGTCCTCCCAGCGGTCCTGGAAGACGGCTTCGATGATGGCCAGCACGTCGACGGTCTCGTCGACGTCGATGGCCTTGCCGCGGCTGGTCGTGATCGTCCTCATTGCCGTCAGGCCCCGAAACTCGCGAGCGCGGTTGCCTCGTCGGCATGGAGCGCCAGGAAGTTGTGCGCGCCGGTCATGGTGAGCATGGTCTCGACCCGCTTCTGCACGCTCGACAGCTTGAGCGCGCCGCCCTTGGCCGTGGACTGGCGGTAGAGATCCATGAGGCAGCCGATGGTGGCGCTGTCCACGTAGGTCACCTTGGAGAAGTCGAGCAGCACCTTCGTGTTCCCGGCCTCGAGCAAGCCCGTGACCGCGCCCGCGAAGTCGGCGAGCAGCGGATACATGAGACGCGTCTCGTCGAGGCGCACGATGGCCACGTCCTGCAAACGATCGATGGTGAAGTTCATCCTGCCACTCCGCTTCGGCGGGGATCCGGGCCGCCGCCCGTGGTGCGCGCGGCGACCGCCCGGTCGTCGCGGTCGCGAATGCGGCTGATCTGCCGCGCCAGTTCGTTACGTCCGCGATTGATCCGCGACTTCACCGTGCCCTCGGGCAGGCCGAGTTTGTCGGCGATCTCCTGGTAGGTGAGTTCCTGCAGGTCGCGCATGACCACCGCTTCGCGCAAGCTCGGCGCCAGTTCCTTCAACCCGCGGCGCAGGAGCGACGCGCGATCGGTGGCCTCGAGGGCGGCGTAGGGGCTGGTCGTCGGTGACACCGGCGCCAGCTCGCCCGGATCGACGTCGCGGTCGATGGCCTCGCGTTCCTTGCGCACGCTGCGGTAGTGGTCGATGCACAGGTTGCGGCTCACGCTGACCAGCCAGGTCTGGAAGTTGGCGCGCCGGTCGAAGGTGTCGAGCGACTTGAAGATCTTCACGAACACGTCCTGCGTGAGGTCTTCGGCCAGGTCGTGGCGCCCGGTGAACTTGTAGGCGATGTTGAAGACGCGCCGGCGGTAGGTGCGGACAATCTGCTCCCACGCCGCCTGGTCACCCGCCAGACAGCGCTGGATCAGCGTATCGATGGCGTCGGGCTCGACCGACGGAGCGTCAAGGGACATCGCTAGGAAGGCGCGGAGTGCGCCGGTCAGAATACCACGGAAAAGGGCCTCGATTCGGCCCTTCGCTTCACGGTATCATCCTCCCTCTCCCACGTGGCCGACGAGATATTTTCGCATTCGACGCACGGGCTGATGATTGAATCGGTGGCAGCCGCCGACGTGGCCCGCCTCCTCGGCACGCCCTGCTATGTCTACAGCGCTGGCGCCATCCGCGGTGCCTACCGCGCGCTCGACGAGGCCTTCGGCGGCCGGCCCCACGCCATCCACTACGCGCTCAAGGCCAATTCCACTCTGGCCATCGTGCGCCTGCTGCGCGCGCTCGGCAGCCGCGTCGACGCCAACTCGATGGGCGAGGTCGATGTGGCCCTGCGCTGCGGCTTCGCGCCGCGCGAGATCGTGTTCACGGGCGTGGGCAAGTCGGCCGACGAACTCGACCGCGCCGTGGCTCTCGACTTCCACGCCATCAACGTCGAGTCGCCGGGAGAACTCGACCGGCTCGACCATCTGGCGACGGCCCGCGGGGTCAAGGCGCGCGTGGCCCTGCGCGTCAACCCCGATATCGATGCGCAGAGTCATCCGCACATCTCGACCGGCTTGCGCGACAACAAGTTCGGTGTGCCCATTGCCATCGCCCGCGCCCTCGTGCTCGACATGGCGGCCCGGCCCGGCCTCACGCCGGTGGGCCTGCACGTGCACATCGGCTCGCAGATCACGACGCTGGCGCCGCTGGCCAAGGCCGCAGCCGCGGCGGCCGCGCTCGGTCGTGAGCTGGTCGCCGAGGGCGTGCCGCTCGAGCAGCTCGACTTCGGCGGCGGCCTCGGCATCTCCTACGACGGATCGCCCGTGCCCGACCCGGGCGACTACGTGCGCGCGCTGTTGGCCGCGGCCGAAGGCAGCGGCCTGGCCATGGCGATCGAGCCGGGCCGGTCGATCGTGGGTCCGGCGGGCGTGCTGCTCAGCACCGTGGTCGACATCAAGCACGTGCCCGGCGGCCGCCGCTTCGTGGTGCTCGATGCCGGGATGACCGAGTTGATGCGGCCGGCGCTCTACGGCGCCTATCACCGCATCGAGCCGCTGGTGCGCCGTTCCGGCAGCGAGGTGCCGTGCGACGTCGTCGGCCCGATCTGCGAGAGCACCGACTGCTTCGCGCGCGACCGGATGCTACCGCCGCTCGAGGTGGGCGATCTGGTGGCCGTGCGCGACGTCGGCGCCTATGGCGCGGTGCTCGGCTCGACCTACTTGCGCCGTCCCCTGCCGCCTGAGGCGCTGGTCGATGGCGCGGTCTGGACGACCATCCGCCGCCGGCAGACGCTCGACGAGCTGCTGCAACTCGAGGCCTGATGAGCGGACGCCTGATCGCCTTCGAGGGCCTCGACCAGAGCGGCAAGCAGACGCAGGCCGGGTGGCTGGGCGCGGCGCTGCAGCACGCTGGCTTCACCGTGCATGCCGTGTCGTTCCCCGACTACAGCACCACGATTGGCGCCGAGATCGGTCAGGCGCTGCACGGGCAGCGCGCCTATGGCGCCGACGTGCTGCAGCTTCTCTATATCGCCAACCGATACGAGCATGCGCCGCGGATTCGCGCCTGGCTGGCGGAAGGGGCGATCGTGGTCGCGGATCGCTACGCGGCCTCGAGCCTCGCCTACGGTGACGCGCTCGGTCTCGACGTGGCGTGGCTGACCGACGCGCAGCGGCTGCTGCCGCCGGCCGATCTTACGCTCGTGCTCGACATCGCGCCGGCCACGTCGCTCGAGCGTAAGCGCGCGGCGCGCGACCGGTTCGAGCGTGACCTGCCACTCCTCGGCCGGGTGCGCGACAGCTACCTGCGGCAGGCGCAGGCGCCGGCCTGGCATCTCATCGACGGGGCGGGTGCTCCGGAAGCGGTGCGCGAGGCCGTGACGACGGCCGTACGAGCTCGGCTCGGGCTGCCGTAAGCGCCACCACCCGCGCTGGCGCGGCGGCGCGTAGCGCCGTAGCGGCCGCCGACAGCGTGGCGCCGGTCGTGAGCACGTCGTCCACGAGCGCGACGGTGCGTCCCGCCACTTTCCTGAAGTCGCGGCCAGGGGCGAAGGCGTCGCGCACGTTGGTCCAACGCACGTGCGCCGAGGTGGTGGCCTGCGGACCTGTGTGCACCCGGCGGGTCAGCGCCAGACACACCGGCAGGCCCAGGGCCTCGGCCAGGAGCTCCGCCTGATTGAAGCCCCGTTCGCGCTCGCGGCGCGGATGCAGCGGCACCGGCACGACCACGTCGATTTCGGGGATCAGATCGGCCGCCGCGTCGCGCACGAGCGGGCCGAGCAGGCGCGCGATCGAGGGCCGGCGGCCGTACTTCAAGGCGTGCACGATGTCGGCGAGGGCACCGTCGAACGGCCCGACGGATCGCGCCGCCGTGATACCGGCCAGGCCTACCGTGCATGTCTGGCAGCGCCCGCCGTGCGCATCGGCGACGCGCGGGCTCGGCAGGGGCGCTCCGCAGCGGGCGCAGCAGGGCGGCGTGAAGCGCGTGATCCTCGCCCAGCACGAAGTGCAGACCGCGCCGTCGAGCGGATGCTGCAGCACGATCGAGCACACCGCACAGCGCGGCGCCAGCACCGCCGCGAGCACCACGTCGGCGAGCGCCCGGAAGGTCACCGACGCGACCCCAGCGGCGCGCGGCTACTCGTCGGGGTCGGGCGCTGACTCGGGCAGGGCGAGCGGCGTGGCGTTGCCCCACAGCCGATCGAGGCCGTAGAAGGCGCGCGCGGTCGGCGTGAAGACGTGGACCACGAAGTCGAAGTAGTCGAGCAGGATCCACTCGCCGCGCTCGTAGCCTTCAACGTGCGCCGGGCGCTGCTTCTTGACGCGTAAGGCCGTCTCCACCGCGTCGGAGATGGCCTGCACCTGCCGCCGGTTCTGGCCGGTGGCCATGATGAAGAAGTCGGTGAACGCATCCGCCTTGCGCAGGTCGAGCACCAACACGTCGTCGGCCTTCTTGTCGCGCATGGCGTCGGCCGTGGCCGCAATCGCCACCGGCACCCGTGAGCGCTTCGTCGTCGTGCTCTTTCCGCTACTCGTCTTGGCCATGCAAGGCACCTACCATCGTGGAACGCGATCCGTACAACCCGTGGCGTCGAATGTAACGATCGACCGACGCCGGAACCAGCCCTGACAGCGATCGTCCGTCGGCCGCGCGCGCGCGGATGTCGGTGGACGAGACGTCAGGAGTCTGGGCATTGAGAAGCGCGATGCCGGGCGCAGGCCGCGTCGCCAGCGCTTCGGCCGGAGTCAGCCGCGACGCCAGTGCCGGCACGCGTGCCTGCACGTCGGCGAGGGTCACCCCCGGCCGGGCCACGACCACGAAGTGGGCGAGGTCGAGCACGTCGGGGTAGCGCGACCAAGTGGCGATTTCCGCAAAGGCGTCGGCGCCGATGAGGAAGAAAATCTGCGTGGCAGCCAATCCCCGCTGGTGCAACCCGCTCAACGTGTCGTAAGTGTAGGACGCGCCGGCGCGCGCCATCTCGCTGTCCGATACCGTCCACGTCGGCTCGTCCATCACCACGAGCGCGGCCATGGCGAAGCGATGATGGTCGGCGGCCCGCGGGCCAGTGGGGCGGTGGGGCGGCAGGTGAGCGGGCACGAGCCGCACTTCGTCGAGCGCCAGGGCCTGCGCGGCGGCCAGGGCCGCGGCGCGATGACCGAGGTGGATGGGGTCGAACGTGCCCCCCAGAAGGCCCAGTCGTGCCGGCATCAGCGATCGTGACTCGGCGCCAGCCCCGATTCCGCGGCGTCGGCTTCGAGTTGGCGGGCGTAGGCCGCTTTGGCCTCGGCTACGAAGGGCCAGGCCGCTTCGAGCAACTGGGCCACACCCGTGCCGGCCGCAGCCGAGATCGCGTAACACGGCAAGCCGAGTTCGGCGGCGCGCGTCTGCAACGCGGCGAGCCGTTCGGGCTCGTCGAGCGCGTCGAGCTTGTTGGCGGCTACCAGCTGCGGCTTGTCGAGCATGGTGGCGTCGAAGAGCGCCAGTTCGCGGCGCACGACATCGAGGTCGTCGGCCGGATTGCGCCCGGTGGCGCCCGACAGATCGACCACATGGATGAGCACCGCGGTGCGCTCGACGTGACGCAGGAACTGGTGGCCGAGGCCGTGGCCTTCGTGCGCGCCCTCGATGAGGCCCGGCACATCGGCGATCACGTAAG
The DNA here is from genome assembly GCA_040006875.1 of Acidobacteriota bacterium. Classification (GTDB taxonomy): domain Bacteria; phylum Acidobacteriota; class Vicinamibacteria; order Vicinamibacterales; family UBA2999; genus CADEFD01. Next base: position 6,457 of record JBDTWC010000040.1, read on the forward strand.
TGCGATCGCCGCTCAGGCTGACGACGCCGAGATTGGGCGTGAGCGTGGTGAACGGGTAGTCGGCGATCTTGGGCCGCGCCGCGCTGGCCCGGGCGATGAGCGTGGACTTGCCGCCGTTGGGGAAGCCGACCAGACCCACGTCGGCCAGGAGCTTCAACTTCAGGCGCAGACGCTTCTCTTCGCCCGGCTCACCCGGCTGCACCTTGCGTGGGGCGCGATTGGTGGAGCTGACGAAGTGCGCGTTGCCGAGGCCGCCGCGTCCGCCCTTGGCGACCAGCACACGCTGCCCTGGTACGGTGAGGTCGGCCAGCGCCAGCCACTCGCCCGGCAGTTCGGGATCGGCGACCGCTACCGTGGTGCCCGGCGGGACCGGACTCTCGAGGTCTTTGCCCTTGCGCCCGGTGCGCAGCACACCGGCGCCGCCTTGGCCGCGTTCGGCGCGATGCTCGGGGTTGTAGCGGAAGTGCAGGAGGGTGTTGCGGTGGGGATCGGCGACGAGATACACCGACCCGCCGCCGCCGCCGTCGCCGCCGTCAGGACCGCCGCGCGGCACGAACTTCTCGCGGCGGAAGCTGAGACAGCCGGCGCCGCCGTGCCCCGACTCCACGACGATCTCTACGTCGTCAACGAACATGTCGTCCTAAACACCACGGGGATCGTGACTGACGGGTGCGGCACCCGTGGTCGCGATCCCCATGACGAACCCGCGCGGGTCTACGCCAGCGGCAGGATGCTGACGAAGCGTCCGCGCGAGCCGTGATCTTCGAACTTCACGGTGCCGGGCACCTTGGCGAACAACGTGTCGTCCTTGCCGATCCCCACGTTGAGCCCGGCCCGGTACTTCCGGCCGCGCTGGCGGACCAGAATCGAGCCGCCTGTGACGACGTTCCCGTCGAACCGCTTCACGCCCAGTCGCTGCGACTGGCTGTCGCGTCCGTTGCGAGAACTTCCCTGACCTTTTTTAGTAGCCATTGCCGATATCCCGTGCCGCGCAGAGCGGCAGGCTCCCTGTTACGCGACGATGTCGGTGATGCGCACGCGCGTGAGCGCGCTGCGGTGGCCGGCCGTGCGGCGGTACTGCTTGCGGCGCTTCTTCTTGAAGATGCGAACCTTGGGACCGCGGTGCGCGTCGACGACGACGCCGTTCACGGTGGCGCCGGCCACAGTGGGGGTGCCAGTCATCACGTCGCCGCCGTCGGTGCCCACGAGGAGCACTTGGTCGAACGACACCGACGCGCCGGCTTCACCGGTGCCGTCGAGTTCGATTTCCACACCCGGCTCCACGCGGAACTGGTGTCCTTGGGCCTGAATTACTGCAAACACGGGACTACTCCGTGAAATCGTCGGGCCGCCGGCATGCCCCTGAATCGGGCTCCGCCCCCCGTGGGCGGCTCATGGCCGGGCCAGAACCACCAAGACTAGCAGATCTGGAGGGCCGCGATCCAGAAGATCCCTTGGAAGAGTCCCACGAGCCTGAACCCGAGGCCTTTTACTTGAGGAGCGTGCGGCTGCCCCGGACCTTCTGGGCGGTCAGGGTGTTCAGGAAGCTCGGCAGCAGGCGGTCCATCAGCTCGAAGAACGACGACAGCGGCGGGGTCGTCTGGTTGGCGTTGTAGAGAATCTCTTCCCGGAAGGTCTCCGTGTGCAGCGTCTCGCCGGTGCGGCCGTCGATGAAGACGAAGGTGGGGCGGAGGATGAAGCCTTTGCGCTCCATGTAGGTGCGTTCCGGCTCCACCCGGCGGCGGCCCAGTTCGTCGAAGGTCTCGCGCTCGCGCTGCACGAAGCCGCTGCGCTGCTGAGGCCGGAAGAGCACGGTGCCGGTGACGATGAGCGGCTGCTGCAGCTCGGCGCCGATTTTCTTCCAGTACTCCTTGTCGGCGAAGAGCTTGTCGTAGGCGGCAAACTGCGCTTCGTCGTTGGCTGCGGTGTCGCCGACGGGCTGGGGCGTCGGCGTAGGCGGCGGAGGCGGGTTGCCGGCGGCGCCGCTGCCACCCGGTTCAGCGGTGCCCGCGGCGGCCTCGGCGAGAGCCAAGGCGTCGGCGTCGATTACGCGCAGCGCGCCCTTGTTGCGCAGTTGGCTGCGCAACAGGCGCACGGTTTCAAGATTGCCGTCGACCTCGTCGCTGCCGGCGGTGATGAATCCAGCCACGAACACCCGCGAGAACGGGCGCACGTCCAGCTTCGGCTGAATTGGCGTCTCGAGGGGAATCTCCAGGGAGCCGCTCGAACAGCCGCTCAACGCGGCTACGACTCCCAGGCTAACGACCGTCCTTGCGCCCAGTGCGATCATTGATTTCCTTGAACAGATCGAAGTTCTGCTTGATCTGGGGGTTGGTCGGTTCGATCTGCAGGGCCTTCTCGTAGGCGGTCCGCGCCTGGTCGAGTTCGCCTTCGTGTTCGTGGGCGATGGCGAGGTTGTTGAAAGCCTGCGCGTAGGACGGGTCGATTTCGGTGGCGCGTTTCCACCGGAAGATCGCCTCGCGCCACAACCCCTTCTGGGCCACGGCGATGCCGAACTCGACCTGTTTACGAGCGTCTCCCCGCGCGTCGGCGTAAGCGGGCGCTGTAACGAGCGCCGAGAGCAGGAAGGCGACGACCAGTGAGTTTTTCATGGCCCTTAAAGTCACTATAGCGTCGGCGTCAATCGCCGGCAAGCACAGAGGACGCGCACCTTGCCCCGCGCCGCGCCGCCGACAACGCCGCCGTCGAGCCGCGCACCCACAGCACCGCCGGCGGATCAGGGATCTGGCGCAGCCGGTCGGGATAGGCGGAATCTCCCAGGCTCACCGCCACATGTCCCAGACGTCGGGCGCGCTCGAGCACGCGGTCGGCCGCCTCGAGACACGTCCGGGCCTCGGCCGACGGCACCGGGTCGCCGGCGCACCGGCACGCCCACTCCATCAGCGGCTCGCCGGACCCGCGGGGAAGGATGGTGTCGACGTCGGGAATCGGGCGGGCGAGCCAGGTGCGGGTGATGGCGGCCAGGAGCCGGCGCCGGGGATAGCCGAAGGTGGCGAGTGCCACCGCCTCACGATCGGTCATGTGAGCCTCCGCACGCGGACGGCACACCACCGGTGCACCGCGCGCATCAAATGCGGCGACGACCGTTGACCTCGGCTCTTTTGATTATGCGGCCGGCCGCGTCGCGGGGCAAGGTGCCCGTCCTCTGTGCTTGCCGGCGATTGACGCCGAC
>JBDTWC010000041.1:0-9645 GCA_040006875.1 Acidobacteriota bacterium
ATCGAATCACTGAAATGCAACCAATTGGTTGCGTCACGAGAGACGGGCAGTCCGTGGACAGCCCGATGGCGCTAGCGGGCTTCGAGCTCGCTGCGAATGGCCGCCTCGAACAGCTCGGCGATCTTCGCGTAGCCCGCTTCGTTTGGATGCAGGCCGTCCACGCCGATCAACGTGTTCAGGCTGGGCAGAAACGCCGTGTAGAGATCGACCAGCTCGGCGCCTTCACCGAACGCCAGCGAGCGCAGGGTGTTGTTGTAGTAGGTCAGAATCGCCTCAGGCTCGGACCGCAGGCGATTGGGAATGGTGGGCGTGAGGGTGGCGATGAACACGCGGGCGCCGCGATTGCGCGCTTCCTTCGCCATCAGCTCGATGGCCCGATTGGCGGCATTGGCCGTGCTCGTGCTGTCGAGATCGTTGTAGCCCATGAGCAGCAGCACCGCTTCGGGCCGCGCCGCTGCAAAGGCCGTGAGGAAGCGCGGATACGCGTAGGCGGCCTGATCGTTGGGCCGGCCGGCGTTCACCACCGAAATCGACTGCGTGATGTAGCGGCGGCTCAGCGCCGTGTTCAGCACCGTGGGATACGACACGCTCGGCACGACGATCTGCTTGAACAGCGGCTCGCGCCCGGACCAGCCCGCGCCGAGCGTGACCGGCACGGTCACTTCCCCTGACGTGATGCTGTCACCGAAGGCCAGAAACGTGGTGTCCTTCAGAATCGGCGCCGCCGTGACCAGCACCGCGAACGAGCACGACGCCGCGGCCGCGCCCGCATCGGTGCCCGTGCACGTCACCGTGGTCGTACCCGCGGCAAACACCTGGCCGGAGGCGGGCTTGCAGCTGATGCTGACCGGCGCGCGGCCGCCAGTGGCGACCGCCGACGGGTACGACACCAAGGCGCCTGCAGCGGCCGTCTGCGGCACCGATTGGAACGCGGGACAGGCCAGAGTCAGGGCCAGCGAGGGGGGCGTAGGCGTAGGCGTGGTCGGCGAGGATCCGCCGCAGCCGGACGCGCTGAGCAGTGCGGCGATCGCGCTGAGAGTGGCGAAGCGGCGGCACGACGAGAGGGCGGGGCGGGGGAACACGGGGGAAAAGTATAGCAATCGCTCAGCTGGGGCGGCTAGGGCCGGACGGCCTGGCCGGCCGGGCGCGACAGGATGAGCGCCGCCAGCGCGTCGCACATGATGGCGTGGGTCGCCGCGTTGGGATGGGCGTCAAAGAGGCTCGCCGCGGTGTTCACGTGTTCGAGCGGCGTGGCCAGGTCGAGCACCTCGATGCCGTAGGTGACCGGCACGTCGATGTGGCCCACCGACAGCGCGCCCTGGCCCAGGAAATCGACGACCAGCGTCACGCCTTCGACCACGCGGTCGGTGATCGCCAGCGGCAGCGCGACGGTGTGCCAAGCCCCGACTACCGGAAATGCGGCGGCGTCGACGTCGAGCGACGCCAGCGTCGTCTGGCCGTTGTTCGCAACGGCTCTCACCCGGGCCACGGGCCCCACGGCGGCGGCATCGAGCCGCACCTGGAACGACGCCGTGTAGTCGCCATGCGCAAACGCCCGCCGCGGCGTGGTGGCGAGCGCGCCGGGTCCGGCGCCCGCCTTCGCGCTCACCGCTTCGGATCCAATCAGGTCGCCGATCTCGTGCGCCAGTTCACTGGGCAGCACGCTCAACACCTGCCCGCCGGCGGCGAGTGCGGCCATGCGGTGGCGCAGGTCGACCACCTGCGTGAGTGGCACCACGGGGTAGAGCATCACGATGGTGCGGTTGGCGTAGCCGGTGGCGTGCGCCGCCCAGTCGTGGAAGGTGCGCGCGAAAGTCGTCCACCCCGGCGTGCCGGGGCCGAAGTCCTGGTCGAGATACTGCGCGTAGCTCCGCTCGCTACCGGGCAGGGCGCGGTCGAGGCTGAAGTCGAGGATGAAGTAGAGATACGACCACGCCCGCAGCGAGTCATGCAGCCGCCAACTGCGCCAGGCGCGGCGATTGCGCGGCCGGCCGTCCTTCGAGATCTCGACGTCGTTGCTGAACCACTGGTAGACGACGATGTCGGGCGACACCTCGGCAATCGACTTGGCGATGGTGACCAGATGGTTGTCGATCTCCTTGCCGGGATAGGCGTAGACCGCCATGTCGTAGCGCGGACCGCCGGCGTTGAGCGCGCGCAGCAGACATGCGGGATAGGTCTGCTCCCAGTCGCGCACGCCCTGTCCCCAGGTGATCGAATCGCCCATCACCATGAGGCGGGTCACGCCGGGCGCCTTGGCCCCGGTGGCGAGCGGGCCGCGCAGCGACTTGCCGTCGCTGTAGGTGTATTCGAACTCGCGTCCGCCCGGGCCGCCGAGGGTGGTGCGGCCGCCGTCGCGAAAGACGACGCGCAGCGCCACTTCACACAAGGCGAGCGTGACGGCAACCGACACCGCGACCGACAGGATCCGGAACATCCACACGCGGAAGCGGCTCGGTCCAGTCGTCACACTCAGCCTTTCGAAAATAGCGCGGTCGGTACGGACGAAAGGCCGGCGCGTTGCGCACCGGCCTTTCGCGGTCGTGATGTGAAGCGACGCCGACTACGGCGTGTAGCCGGCCGCCAGGTAATACTGCAACGTCCACTCGGCGCAGGCGCCCCCGTTGACGGTGTCCGGGGTCACGTCGGTGTAGTTGGGACCAGGAGCGCCGCCGCAGTGGCCGCCGATCACGTCGAAGAGGCGCATGTTGCGCTCGGTCGTGCGGCCGTTGGCGCGGGCGCCTTCATCCGGCAGGGCACTGGTGTTGTAGGTGACGATGTCCTGCGACATACCCTCGTTGCAGCGCTTGATGTTGTTGCCCCAGCGGTTGTCGCGGTCGCGCAACCGCTTGGTGAGCTCGAACAGCCAGCGGTTGTTGCCGCCATTGGCGAGGCACGAGTTGCGCAGCAGGTCAGGACGCGCGTTCGCCATCTCATCGACGACGCTCCGGAAGTAGCTCGGCACCGGCAGCGACTGGCCGGGCGCCGGGTCGGCAGTCCGGGGTCCGGGGGGCGGCGCGCCGTCGAGCACCAGCCGGGTCGTGGCCGGAGCGCCCACGGCGCCGCACGAGAACACGGCCTTGACGCTGACGTCGTAGATGCCGAGCGCGTTGCCGCGCCGGGTCAGGCTGTTGACGGTGCCGAAGGCCTGGTCGCTGACCACGGGCACGCCGTTGAAACTGGCGGAGAGCAGGTAGTTGACGGCGGTCGGCACCGGCGTCCACGACAGGGCCAGGAAGGTGCTGAACACCGACGACTGGAACGACACGGTGGGCGGGGCGTCGCACGCGCCGCCGGCCGGCATGTTGATTGCGACCTCGTTGGATTCGGCGCTTGCGCCGGCTCCGTTCACCGCGACCACGCGCAGGAAGTAGCCGGCCGCCGGCACGCCGCCGACGCCGAATGAAGTGCCAGCCACCGGCACGGTGGCGATGTCGCTGGCGCCCGAGGTGCTACCGGCGCGCAGCTGATAGGCCGACACCGGCCCGCCGCCCGCGCCCGGCGTCCACACGGCCACAATCGCGGTGCCGTTACGCACGACCTGCAGATTGGTGGGAGTCGCGGGCGGGGACGGCAGTTGCACGCGAACCTCGTTCGAGGTCTCACCGCCGGGCAGGGCGACGAGCCGCGCGAAGTAGACGCCGTTGGCCAGGCTGGGCACGCCGAACGTCGTCACGGGGCCGAGCGGCACGGCCAGCGAATACGCACCGGGAGCCACGCCCCCATCAAGTCGATAGCCTAACGCGCCTGCCGTCGGGGTCCAGTTGAAGGTGACCGAGCTGCCCGCAATCGTGGCGGTGAGCACCGGCGCCTGCGCGCTGGCCGTGGCCACACTGATGAGCATCAATGCGGCGGCGCCCGCCAGGCTCCGAAGGATACGTCCGTTCATTCCTGCACTCCTAGAATCGAAAACGACAGTTGCCGTGGCTCGCCGCGGAACGTCGCGACCAACGCTCACTCCGAAGACGAAATTGGGGATCACGTGGCGGATGTGCCGAAAGGAACAGACGCCGAATCGCGCAAAAGTGTAGCACGGGCCCGCGACGGGCCCGGCGCACGAGCGCTATTTTGCCGGGGAAATTCCCCGGCGGGAGACTACCGCGGGAAGCCCGCGGCGGTGTAGGGCTGCAGCGTCCAGATGGCGTCGGCGCCGCCCTGGCCGGTGACGTTGTTCCACGACCCACCGGGGGAGCCGCCGCAGTGCCCGCCGATGACGTCGAGCACGTAGATGTTGCGGGTGCCCTCGTCGGCTTCCGATCCGGCGTTGTAGGTCAGGATGTCCTGCGACATGTCGCCGATCCGACCGCGCTTCCAGTTGAGGCCCCAGCGCGTGTCTTCGGTGCGCAGCCGCTGCACCAGGCGGAACAGCCAGGTGTTGTTGCCGCCGCTGGCCACGCAGGAGTTCTGAAGGTCGCCGGCGTACTGGCGAGCGATCTCGTTCACGACGGCGCTGCGATCCGGCAGCGGCAGGAACTGGCCGGGCGGCGGATTGGGCGTGCGGTTGCTGCCGGGGATCGGCGCGCCGACCGTAACGGTGGTCTCGGCGGAGGTGGCGGTGAAGCCGCAGGCGTTGGCGACCACGACCTTGACGTAGTAGGTGCCGGGGGTCACGCCGCTATGGCTGACGGCCGTGGTCTGCGGCCCGAGCGGCTGCGACAAGAGCGGCGATCCGCCGGGCGTGGTCGACACGTCGACGCGGTAGCCGACCGCACCGGACACCGCGGCCCACGAGAGCAGCACCGACTGGCCCGAGACCTGCGCCGACAGCGCCGGCGCGGCGGGCGGACCACACGCGACCGGGCCGACCACGATCTGCACTTCATTCGAGGCCGGGCTCGAACCGCCGGCGTTCACGGCCACGAGCCGCGCGTAGTAGACCCCGGGCGGCACGTTGGGCACGCTGCCCTGCGAGCCGACGGGCAGCGGAATCACCGCCTGGGTGCCGCCGGGCGTCGAGCCGACGATGAGCAGCAGCCCGGTGAGCGAGGCATTGGGCAGCTGCGCCGAGATGGTCACGGTCGTGCCGTTCACCGCTGCGGTCAGATTGGTGGGCGCCGGGGGCGGCCCCTGCGCCGACGACACCTGCACCGGCACGACGTTCGACGGCGCGCCCTGACCCGAGGCGTTGCGCGCCAGCACGCGCAGGTAGTAGAGACCCTGGGGCGCCACGAGCGAGAAGTTCGTGAGGGGGCCCATTTCGTAGCCGGCCAGCATCGCCGCGGGCGTCACGCCGGCTTCGACTCGGTAGCTCGTGGCTCCCGCCACCGCTGTCCAGCTCGCCGACACGGTCTGGCCCGCCACGCTGGCTTGCAACACGGGGGCGGCGGGCGCCTGGGCGAGAGCGACGACGGGCACGGCCAGCGCAACGACGATGGCGGCCAGTCGAGTACAGAAGTGGTTCATTGGGAGGTCCTCGTCTAGCAGAAACGGAATTCGGTTGCGAAGAAGGTGCCAGGTGTCGCGGAATCGCGAATTCCCAACGATTCCCGGGCCAATGGCCGCCAGCCGAACCATTCGGCACGTTCGAGATTGATACAGCCGCGACAGTTTTGGGGTAGTCGCGCCCATCGCCGTGGTGCGCTACCATCGCGGCTGGATGCCAGCCGCAGAGCGCCCGTCTCCACCGATCGACGTGGCCCTGCTCGCCGTCCTGCTGGCCGCACTCGCCATGCGGCTCTGGTATTTCGAGACGCCGCTCATCGATGCGCACAGCTGGCGTCAGGTCACAAACGCCGACATCGCCCGGCACTTCGCCGAGGGCGCCGGCTTCTTCCGGCCGCAGGTCTCGTGGGGCGGTGCCGACGGCGTGGTCGGCATGGAGTTCCCGTTGCTGCAGTGGCTCACCGGGGCGATCTGGCGCGCCACCTGGGAGTCGTACGAGATGGCGCGGCTGGTCACGATCGCCTTCTCGATGGCCGGGGTGGTCTGCGTGTTCGGATTGGGCGCACGGCTGTTCGGCCGCCCAGCCGGCCTCGCGGCCGCGCTGCTGATGGCGTTTGCACCAGGCATCGTCTTCTTCGGACGCAGCTTCCTGTCCGATACGCCGATGCTCACCTTCATGATCGCGGCGGTGTGGGCCTGGGACGTGTACTTCGAGCGGCCCACGACCAGCGGCGCGGTCTGGGCGGCGCTGTTCACGGCTCTTGCGGCCCTCGTGAAGCTGCCCGCCATCCTGGTGCTGGCTCCGATCGCCGGCACGGGCTGGCGCCATCAGCGGTGGGCCGTAGTCAGGAGTCCGGGCGCATGGGGCGGCCTGACGGCAGCGGTGCTCGCCACGATTGCGTGGTACTGGCACGCCGATCGGATTTTTCTCGAAACCGGGCTCACTCAGGCCGTCTTCCGTCCCTCGGGCACGTATCCCGCAAACGTGGCGCCCGGTGTGGCGTTCACGACGGTGTCGCACTGGGCCACGGCGAGCCGGCTCCTGTCGTCGGAGTTCTGGATCGAGATCGGCGATCGCTTCTGGGTGCTGCATCTCACCGCGGTCGGCGCCATCGGCGCCGTCTACGGCTGGATGCGCATGCGCACGCTGTCGGGATGCGTCGTGGTCGATCTGTGGGCGCTGGCCGGCTTGGCGTTCGTGATCGTCGCGGCCGAAGGCCAGTACTGGCACGAGTTCCACCAGTTGCCGGTGCTGGCGCCGTTCCTGCTCGCCTTCGGCGTCGGCGTCGGCCCGATCTTCGACCGCGAGTGGCGGGCTCGCAATCTGCCCGCGGTGTGGGGCACGCCACTGCTCGCGCTGCTGGTCGCGACTGCCGCCGTGCAGAGCGTGCGCGCGTCCGGCGTGGAGCGGCACCTCTACCGCCCCGACAACCTGCAATCCGACATCGTGGCGGCCGGCGCAGCGATCCGGGAGGCGACCGAGCCCGGCGCCCTGGTCATGACCGTCGAGTACAAAGAGTCGGGCGTCAACTCGCCGATGCTGCTCTACTTCGCGCACCGGCAAGGGTGGAGCTTCGACACCTACTCGGCCAGCCAGGCCGAGATCGAGTGGCTGGAAACGCATCTGGCCGCACGCTACTTCGCCACCAACGAATGGGACGTGCTGCTCCACGACCGGCCCGAAGTGGCCGCGTTTGTCGCGGCCACCTACAAGGAAGTGGCGCTGGTCGACCAGCCGGCCACGCTGCGGCTGTTCGATCTCGCCCGGCACCGGTGAGGCCAACGGGCCAGGCCCGTCGTCCTAGCGATTGCAACCTGCCCCCTCAGGGAGGCTGTCGTCATGCGTCACGTGCCGGTTTCGATCGTCATGGTCGCGTTGGTCCTCGGTCCGTGGTTCTCCCGCGGCGCGGGCGCGGGCCAGAGCGGCGTCAGCTCTCAGGTCACGCCGCCGCGGATGACGCCGGGACAACCTGCGGCGACGGGCACCGCAGTGCTCAGCGGCATCGTGGTGGCGGGCGACACCGGCACGCCGATTCGGCGGGTGCAAGTGCGGGCTTCGACCGCCGACGGCAAGGGCGATCACGTCGTGCTCACTGACGACCAGGGCCGTTTCGAGCTGCGCGAGCTGGCCGGAGGGCGCTACACCGTCACCGCCTCGCGAACCGGCTTCCTGTCGTTGCAGTACGGACAGCGCCGGCCGGGCGAACGGGGCACGCCCGTCGAAGTAGCGCCGGGGCAGACCTTCGACAAGGTGGCCATCGCGCTGCCCCGCGCCGGCGTCATCGCCGGCCGCATCACCGACGAGTTCGGCGAGGCGCTGGCCGAAGCCCAGGTCCAGGTCATGCGCGCCGCGGCCGCGCCTGGTGGACGGCGGATGGTGTCGGCAGGCCGCGGCGACACGACCGATGATCAGGGCGCCTTCAGAATCTACGGCTTGTCGCCCGGCGACTACGTGATCTCGGCGACGGTGCGCAACGAGACGGGCATGAGCATGACCGGGCGCGCGGGTCCCGGTTCAGAGCAGGGCTACGCGCCCACCTACTACCCGGGCACGCCGAGTATGAGCGACGCGCAGCGGGTCACCGTGGGCGTGGGCCAGGAGGTCACCGGCGTGGCGTTCGGGCTGAGCCCCACGCGGATCGCACGCATCACCGGGCGGGTGATCGGCATGGGGCCGAGCGCCGAGCGCGACGTCGTGATGCTGACGCCGGCCGATCAGCCCATGAACTTTGGCAGTACCAATGGCGGAATGGTGGAGCCGGACGGCACCTTCGAGCTCGCCGGCGTGCCGCCCGGACGCTATACCCTGCGCCTCCAGCCGCGCGGTCCGCGCGACGGCACTCCCCTGGTCGCCACGACGACCGTGACCGTTGCCAGCGCGGACGTGGCGGGCGTCGTGCTGGCGCTGCAGCGGCCGGGCATCCTGCGCGGCGTGTTCGAATTCGAGGGCGGAGCCCCGGCCGGACTGCAACCCACGCAGGTGCGTATCGGGGTGATACCCGCCGATGGCGGCATGTCGATCTTCATGAGCGGACCGCAACCACCGACCAACGCCGACTACACGTTCGTCTCGCAGGGGATCATGGGCACCGTGCTGGTGCGCGCCAACGCGCCGCCGGGGTGGTATCTCCACTCCGTGATTCACGACGGCGAGGACATCACCGACACCGCGGTGCCGCTCGGTCCGGGCGTTGAAGTAGGCGACGTTCGCGTGCGCCTGACCCAGCGGTCAACGATCGTGTCGGGCGCAGTGCGCGACGAGCGCGGTCAGCCCGTACTCGACACCACCGTCGTGGTGTTCCCGGACGACGACACCAAGTGGGGCTTCGCGTCACGGTTCGTCCGCACTGCCCGCCCCGACACCGAGGGGCGATTCGAGATCCGCACCTTGCCGGCCTACGCCAGCTATCGCATCGTCGCCCTGTCGGCGATCGAGGACGGCGCGATCTACGACCCGGACTTCCTCGCCGGACTGCGGGATCGCGCCGAGCGCCTCAGTCTGACTCAGGGCGAGGCCAAGGCCCTCGACCTGCGCCTGCGGCCGTAAACGGGTAAACGGCCCGCGGTGGCGTCTCGTATGCTGTGCACGATGACATCTCTCCGCCGCGCCGCCCTCGTGTTTGCGCTCGCCGTGGCCGCGACCGTACCGGCCGCACCGGCTGCCGCGCAACCAGGCGCCCAGCCCGGCCCAGGACAACGCACGCCGCCTCGCGCCATGCGGCCCGGTGGCGCCGACGAGCCCCTAGGCACGGCCGTGCTTAAGGGCGTGGTCGTGGCCGCCGACACCGGCGCGCCGATCCGCCGCGCGCAGGTGCGGGCCGTCGCCGCAGGGTTCGACAACCGCATCGCCACGACCGACGAGCAGGGGCGCTTCGAGTTGCGCGACCTGGCCGGCGGACGCTACACCCTCACCGCGTCGAAGGGCGGCTTTGTGAGTCTGCAGTACGGCCAGCGCCGACCCAGCGAACGGGGCACGCCGGTGGAACTGGCCGCTGGCGCCACGCTCGAGAAGATCGTGATCGGCCTGCCGCGCGGCAGCGTGATCGCCGGCCGCGTGGTCGACGAGTTCGGCGAGCCGCTCACCGGCGCGCAGGTGCAGGTGCTGCGCTACGTGTTCACGCAGGGCGCGCGGCGGCTGGTCGCGGCCGGCACCGGCAACCGGACCGACGACCAGGGATCGTTCCGCGTCTTCGGCCTGGCCCCCGGCGACTACGTGGTGTCGGCCACGCTGCGGGAAGATCGCCCGGGCCAGCGGCTGCGCGG
>JBDTWC010000042.1:0-9611 GCA_040006875.1 Acidobacteriota bacterium
TCACGATGAAGTCGGAACGGCGCGGCCGCGGCCGCCGCGCTGGCGGCGAGCGTCGTGGCGAAGACGTCGGTTCACCCACGGACGTGGAACGGCGCAGCGGTGACCGCCGCAAGGTCAACGAACGACGGGTGCGTCGCTAGCCAGCGCCTCGATCTACGCCGTGCGCGTGTGGGCGTGGGAAGACAACCCGCTGGGCACCGACATCAGTCACGGAACTGACAGCGGGTGTGCAACTTCGACGCACCCGAGCCCAGCGTGCAGGGCCACATGCCGACGGAACTCGCGCGAGACGTGCCCGGCACCGGCCTTGCAGCCGGGCTGGCATGTCCTTGCGACTTCGTCGATCGCTGGCCGCGCTGACCGCAGCCGTGCTGGCCCTGGCCTGTCCCTCGGGTGCCTTCGCGTCGCTGCGCGCGCCATCGGATGAAATTCTGGCCCGGTCGAGCGCGGCGGCAGTGCACGGACGGGTCGTGGCCGTCACGTCGGCGTGGGAGGTCGAGGTCGACCAGATCTACACCTACGTCAGCCTCGACGTGGTGCGCTCGTGGGGCCTCGACGGCGCGCCGGCACGCGTGGTCGTGAAGCAACTCGGGGGCGTCGTCGGCGACGTGGCCTTCCTGGTCGGCGGCCAGGCGCAATTCGAAGCCGGTGAAGAGGTGCTGGTGTTCCTCGACATGCGGCCGCGCGACGGCACGCTGTCGGTGGCCGGCCTCGAGCAGGGCAAGTGGATGCTCACGGGCGCCGCCGATCCGGCGCTCGGCGCGCTGCGCGAGGTGCGCGGCGTCGACCGCGTCAGCGTGGTGGCGCGCGACTATCACACCGTCGGCGACGTCGAAGCGCTCGCGGCGCTGACCGGCACGCGGGTACGCGCGACCAATGCCGTGCTGCTGCCGCCGCTGCCCGGCGCTGCCGCTCCCGACAGCGCCGCGTATACGCTGCTCAGTCCGTCCAATCCCGCGCGCTGGCAGCAGGCCGATACCGGCGCGCCGGTCTACGTCGACACCGAAACAGGGGGCCATCCGCAGTTTGCCGGCGGTGGCCTCACGCAGCTCGCCAATGCCGCGAACCTCTGGCGTGCGGGAGGTTCGCTGGCCCTGCAGGCTGGCGTGGCGCGCAGCGCTCGCTGCTTCACCAACAGCGAGCCGAACGACGGCCGCATCTCGGTCACCTATAACGACCCGTGCGGCGAGATCGCCGACGCCAGCTCCGTGCTCGCGATCGGCGGCGCCTACTTCACGTCGGCGGGCGCGCGCCCGGTGAACGGCATCACCTACTGGTCGATCGTCAAGGGCATGATCATCGTGGACAACGTGGCCTCGAAGTACGCCGGCATGACCACCGGCTGCTACGAAGAGATGCTGACCCACGAACTCGGCCACGCCATCGGCTTCGGGCACGCGGCGGCCCGGCCGGCGATCATGTATCCGTCGATCTCGTCGGCGTGCTACTCGCGCACGGTCTCGGCGCCACTCGGCGCCGACGACCTGGCCGGCATGGCCGCGGTCTATCCGGGGGCGGCCACGCCCCCGCCGGTCATCACGGCACCCGCGCCCCCGACCGCGTTCACGACCAGCGTGTCGGGGGCGACCGTGACGCTCAACTGGGCGCCCGGCGCCGGCGGTTCCGCGGCCACGTCCTTCCAGTTGCAGGCGGGCAGCGCGCCCGGTGCGTCGAACCAGGCGGTGCTGAACCTGGCGGCCACCTCGCTGGTCGTGCCCAACGTCGCAAACGGCACCTACTACGTGCGCATCGTGGCCATGAACGCCGCCGGGCCCAGCGCGCCCACGGCCGACCAGGCCGTCACGGTTGGACCGGCGGTGACCCGGCCGGGGGCGCCGCGGAGCCTCACGACGGCGGCCTCGCCTGGCTTCGTGAACATCGCCTGGCAGGCGCCGGCGGGCGGCGCGGCGCCGACCTCCTACCTGATCCTGGCCGGGCCGACGCCGGGGTCGAGCCTCTATCAGGTGCCGGCATCGGGCACCGCGATCGCCGGCCCGGTGCCGGCCGGCACCTACTATCTGCGCGTGGTCGCACTCAACGGCGCGGGCGCCGGTCCGGCCACGTCAGAGGTGATGCTGGTCGTCCCATGAAACCGGCCGGCGCGTGCCGGCTGGCCCTGCACCCGGGGGTTATACTGCTTCATTGCACCGTTATTGCTTTGGAGGCTCTCACCCCATGCGTCGTCTGATCCTCGCACTCGCGCTCGTCGCCGCGGCCGTCATCCCCTCCGCCGCCCAGTCCACCGCCATCAACGGCTCGATTGAGGGCGTCATCACCGACGAATCCGGCGGCGTGCTGCCCGGCGTCACGGTGACGGTCACGAACCTCGACACCGGCGACAGCCGCGTCGTCATCACCAACGAAAGCGGGCTCTATCGCGCCCCGCTGCTCACGCTCGGCAAGT
Source organism: Acidobacteriota bacterium (assembly GCA_040006875.1). Classification (GTDB taxonomy): domain Bacteria; phylum Acidobacteriota; class Vicinamibacteria; order Vicinamibacterales; family UBA2999; genus CADEFD01. Next base: position 2,405 of record JBDTWC010000042.1, read on the forward strand.
ACAAGGTCGCCGCCGAACTCCAGGGCTTCAAGAAGTTCGAACAGACCGGCGTCAACATCTCCGCCGGCCAGACGGCCGTGATCAGCATCAAGCTGGGTGTGGGCGCCCTCAGCGAGACGATCTCGGTGACGGCCGACGCGCCGCTGGTCGATCTCGGCAAGATCGAACAGGGCCGCACGCTCACCGAAGCGGAGATCAAGACCCTGCCGCTGACCTCACGCAACCCCTACAACTTCGCGCTGCTGCAGCCCGGCGTCGTGGGCTTCGAGAACTCGGAGTTCGGAGCCACGCGCATCACCTCGAACGGCGCCCTGCTGCGCGTCAACTACCAGATCGACGGCAGCAACAACACGCAGAAGGATCGCGCCGGACTGCGCCAGATGCCCATGTCGGAAGTGATGATCCGCGAGGTCAAGGTCGTGACCACGGGCTACGCGCCCGAGTTCGGCCAGACCATGGGCCTCATCTACAACGCCATCACGCCCTCGGGCACCAACACCTACAAGGGCCAGGCCAGCTACCGTTTCCAGCGCCAGGGCATGGTGTCGTTCCCGTTCTTCTTCGTGGGCCCGCGCAACGACACCACCAAGCCGCCCACTGAAGTGAACGTCAGCACGGTGGACCTCGGCGGCCCGATCGTGAAGGACCGCACGCACTTCTTCGGCGGCTTCGAGCGCACCAAGCGCGACCTGTCGGGCCAGAGCGTCATCACCATTCCGTCGGCGACCGCCGCGCAGCTCGGCATCGCCGACGCGCGCTTCCAGGACCGCGTCGCCGACGCGAAGTTCGGCATTGCGAAGGTCGACCACCAGCTCAACGGATCCAACCATCTGTCGCTGCGCTACCTCTACTTCAACCAGGGCATCACCAACAACGTCGGCGGCGGCATCCTCTCGGTCGAGCGCGGCACCGACTTCAAGGACCGTCAGAACTCGACCGCCCTGCAGCTCGTGTCGACGATCCGGCCGACGCTGCTCAACGAGCTGCGCGTGCAGTACGCCACGCGCGCGCAGTCGCGCACCGGCGGCGCTCGGGCCGGCACCGGCCCGGCCGTGAACATCAACAACGTGGCCCAGTTCGGCGGCGCCATCGCCACCCTTGCCGACGCCGGCTTCGGCTTCACGCAGGACGTGGCCCAGGTGAACGACAGCCTGACCTACCTGCGCGGCGACCACTCGTTCAAGGCCGGCTTCGACCTCCAGCACGTGGCCGACACGCGCACGAGCACGCAGTTTCAGCTCTACACCTTCGCGAACACCGCCGCCTACCTGGCCGCCAAGGACGGCAGCAACCCCTTCGGCTACCAGACGTTCGCGCAGTACTTCGGCGAGCCCAACCTCGACTTCTCGTCGAACCTCTACGGCCTGTTCATACAGGACGACTGGCGCGTGACCGACTCGCTGAAGGTGCTGTTCGGCGTGCGCTACGACGTCTACGACGTGCCGGCCGCGACGGCCGATGCGCCGTTCCAGGCGTCGCGCGACTTCGCGGTCGACAAGAACAACTTCGCGCCCCGCCTCGGCGTGGTGTGGACCGTGGGCAGCGACCGCCACACCGTGGTCCGCGCCAACACCGGCGTGATGTACGACCAGGCGATTCTGGCCAGCTACGAGCAGGCGCTCATCAACGACGGCACCAACCGTCGCGCCGCGTCGGCGTTCACGCCCACGCAGGTCGGCGCGCCCGCATATCCCGCCGTGCTCTCGAGCGGCGCCGGCGTGACGCCCAACACCCTGACCTCGGTGTCGCCCGACTTCAAGGTGGCCTACAACTGGCAGAACAACCTGCAGGTCGAACGTCAGTTGAACGACCACTTCGCGCTGGCCCTGGGCGGCTCCTACTCGCGCGGCTACAGCCTGCCGATCATCAGCAACATCAACCTGACGAACCCGATCGGCTCGCTCTCCGACGGGCGCCCGATCTACAGCACCGCGATCAACGCCGGCACGCGCGTCGATCCGCGCTACAACGTCATCAACTCGGTCGAGTCGCTGGGCGAGTCGACCTACAAGAACCTCACCGCGCAGTTCACCGGCCGCAGCCTGAAGGGCATGCAGTTTGACTTCGCCTACACGCTCGGCAAGAGCGAGGACAACGCGCCCATCACCAGCGTGCTGTCACTGCAGGGTGATGCGGGCCGCAGCAACCCGGCCAGCCTCGACTTCGACAAGGGTCCGAACGTGCTCGATCAGCGCCACACCTTCACCGGCAGCGTGGTGGCCCGTCCCGCGATCGAGGGCGGCGGCGCGATCGGCCGCGCGCTCGTGAACGGCACCATCGTGGGTCTGGCCATGCAGTTTGCCAGCGGCGTGCCCATCAACATCCGCGCCAACGCCGAGCTGAACAACGACGGCATCGCCAGCGACCGGCCGGTGGGCGTGGCCCGCAACTCGCTGCGCCTGCCGGCGCGCTACAACGTCGACATGCGTCTGTCGCGTCAGGTTGGCCTGGGCGGCGCGCGTAAGGCCGAGGTGATCGCCGAGGTGAAGAACATCTTCAACACGGTGCAGTGGCAGTCGGTGACCGGTAACACGGTGGCCGTGCTGGCCGCTACGGGCGTGGCCGTGAACGCCCTGCCCACGAGTGGTGATGCGCTCACGCCGACCGCGGGCTACGAACAGCGCCAGCTCCAGATCGGCTTCCGCTTCGTGTTCTAAACCGCCGGGGCCCCGGGTTCGCGCCCGGGGCCTCGCCGCATCCCGCCTCCGCACCACACCGCCTCCGTTCTCCGCCCTTCCACGTCCCTTTCGACTCCTGTACGATGGTCAGGCGGCCGCGACCGTCTGGCGGGAGCCTGATTTTGGGCTCCGGGACGAGCATTCGCCTGCCGCAGGATCCTCCCCCATGCGTCGAATGCTCCCCGCCTCCCTGCTGTTCGTTCTGGTCATGTTTGCCTCCGTGCTCGTGCCCACGCACGCCCAGAACCGGTTGCAGCCGGTAGCGGCGATGACCGGGCGTCCGGCGCTCGAGCTGGAGCTGCGCAAGCTCGACACCGTGGGCAATCTGATGATGACCACGGCGCATCCCGACGACGAGAACAACGCGCTGCTTGCCTACTTCGGCCATGGCCAGGGCTTCCGAACTTCGCTCGTCACCGCCACGCGCGGCGAAGGCGGCCAGAATGAGATCGGCCCCGAGATCTTCGAGGCGCTCGCGGTGCTGCGCACCGAGGAGCTGCTGGCGGTGCACAAGTTCGACGGCGCCGAGCAGTACTTCACCAGCGCCGTCGACTTCGGCTTCTCGTTCAGCGTGGAAGAGACGCTCGAGAAGTGGGGCGGACAGGTGATTCTCGGCGACTACGTGCGCATGATCCGCACCATTCGCCCCGACGTGATCGTCGGCTTCGTGTTCGACGGCGAGGGCGGCGGTCAACACCACCAGGCCTCGTCGCGACTCACTTCTCAGGCCTTCCGCGCGGCGGCCGATCCGAACGCCTTCCCCGAGCAGATCGCCGCCGGCCTGCGGCCCTGGCAGGCCAAGAAGTTCTACTACACCGCCGGCTTCGGCGGCCCGCGCGGTCAGGCGCCGCAGGGCGAGGGTGCCTCGTCGCTCTTCCAGTTCACGGGCGGCGAGTTCTACGACCCGCTCCTCGGCCGCACCTGCAACGAGATCGCGGGCGAAGCGCGCAGCATGCACAAGTGCCAGGGCATGTCGCAGCTGCTGCCCCTGCCGGGCGTATCCGAGGGCTTCGGTCCAGGCGGTCCGCGCGGCTACCGCCTGCGCGACACGGTGCTCAGCGGCGGCGTGAACCGTCCTGATCCCGAGCTGTTCGACGGCGTCGACACATCGCTCGCCGGCTTGGCCGGCTACGCCGGCGCGACGCCGCCTGCCGGGTTGACCGCAGGGCTCGCCGCCATCACCACCGCCGTCACCGAGGCGCGCGCGGCCGTGGCCGCCGCGGGCTCGGGTGCCACCGTGGCACCGCTAGCCACCGGCCTCAAGGCGGTGCGCACGCTGCGCGCCCGACTCGGCGGCCTGGGCCTGCACGACTCGGCCAGGTACGAGATCGACATGCGCCTGGCGCAGAAGGAAACGCAGTTCCAGCAGGCGCTGATGCTCGCCGCCGAGGTGCGCCTCGACGCCATCGCCAATGACAACCTCGCGGTCGGCGGTCAGCCGCTGCAGGTGCAGATCATCGGCGCCAACCGCGGCGAGGCCGCGGTCACCATGGGCGGCAGCTTGAGCGGCTTCAGCGCCGTGACCGGCGACTGCGCCGTTGCGCCGCTCACGTCCAAGGGCGCCCGCAACTGCAAGATGACGGCGACCGTGCCAGCCGACGCGCGGCTCACCGCCGCGCACTTCAAATACGCCCCCGACGTGGCCCGCTTCATCCTCGATCCCGACGTGCCCGCCGGCCTGCCGTTCCGGCCGACGCCGTTTGTCGCCACCGTGGCCCTGACCATCGGCGGCGAAGCGGTGACCATCCCGGTGCCGGTGGCGTCGCGGTCGGAAGGAAACCTCTTCAGCGGCGAGAAACGCGCCGAGGTGCACGTGGTGCCGAAGTTCTCGATCAGCGCCACGCCCGAGATCGTGGTCGTGCCGGTCGGCGGCGGCCCCGGCGCCACTCGCGACGTGCGCGTCACCGTGATCAACCACGCGAAGGGCGCGGCCAAGGCCGAGGTCGCGCTGCAGACGCCGCCGGGCTGGACGGCAGCGCCGGTCACGCAGCCCGTGACCTTCACGCGCGAAGACGAGGCGTCGACGGTGCGCTTCACGCTCACCCCGCCTTCACCCGCAGCCCTGGCCGCCGCGGCCAAGCAGGGCAGCGCGCACCTCACGGTGGGCGCCGAGGCGCGCGAGGCCGGCGTTGTCTATAAGCAGGGCTACCAGGTGGTCGAGTATCCCCACACCACGCGCCGGCATGTGCTGCGCGCGCCCGAGGTGAGGGTGAGCGTGCTCGATTTGAAAGTGAAGCCGAACCTCACGGTGGGCTACGTGATGGGCGTGGGCGACGAGGTGCCCGAAGCGCTCGAGCAGCTCGGCGCGAAGGTGCAGGAGATCGGCGAGGACGAACTGGCCTCGGGCGACCTGAGCCACTACGACGTGATCATGACCGGCGTGCGCGCCTACGAGCGGCGCCGCGACCTGCGCGCCAACAACCAGCGCCTGCTCGACTACGCCAAGGCCGGCGGGACGGTGGTCGTGAACTACAACAAGTTCGAGTTCAACGACGCACAGTACGGCCCGTATCCCGGCAAGGTGAGCTCCCGTCGCGTGACCGATGAAAACGCGCCCGTGAAGGTGCTGGCGCCGGCCAACCCGGTGTTCAACGTGCCCAACAAGCTGACCGACGCCGACTGGAAGAACTGGCGCCAGGAGCGGGGCACCTACTTCTTCGATCCCGCCGACCCCAACTACACGGATCTGCTCGAGTTCACCGAGCCGTTCCCCTACAACGCCGGCCCCAAGCTCGGCTCGCTGGTCGAGGCCAAAGTGGGCGCGGGCCGGTGGCTCTATCTGGGACTCGGTCTGTGGCGTCAGCTGCCGGCCGGCACTGACGGCGCGTATCGATTGATGGCCAACATCATCAGCTTGGGTTCCGCGCCGGGAAAGTGATCGGCGGAAGTAATTTCTCGGCCCGCCCCCTGGTCCAAGGCAGGTAGCGCCGCGCCAGCAAATGGCGCGGTTACACTTGATGACACGCGGCGGCCGGCCACCCATGGCCGGACGAGCGTTCCGGGGGGCGGCATGCTGGACCACGTGCTTCGCAGGATGAGCTTCGGGGCGAGCGCCCGCGAACTCGACACCTTCGCCCGCCTGCCGGTGGTGGGCGTCATCGGCTATCTGCTGAACTACGACCGCCTGCCCGACGACGTCGATACGAAGATCAACGACGCGGCCTACGTCGGCGTCACCACCCGCGGTCAGTTCGCCCCCAACACCGTCGTCAACGACGCGCGCCAGCGCTGGATCTTCCGCATGGTGCACAGCCAGCGGCCGCTGCAGGAAAAGCTCGCCCTCTTCTGGCACAACCACTTCGCCACCGCCTACAGCAAGGTGTCAGGCGCGTTCGGCGGCGAGTACGCCACCAGGATGATGGACGCGAGGGCCGCCGATGTCCCCGGCCAGCAGCGCGGTCAGGTGCAGCTCTTTCGCGACCTGGCCACCGGCCGGTTCGACGAGTTGCTCATCGAAGTGGCCAAGGATCCCGCCATGCTGGTGTGGCTCGACGGCCGCCTCAACGTGCGCGCCCGCCCGCAGGAGAACTTCGGTCGCGAGCTGATGGAGCTGTTCACGTCGGGCGTCGGTCATCACACCGAGAACGACGTCTACGCCGCGGCCCGCGTCTTCACCGGTTGGAACCTGCGGCTGAACGGCGATCGCGCCTCGACCGCCACGAGCTATTACCAGTACGTCTACAACGCGGCGCAGCATGATGTGGCCGCCAAGACCTTCACCTTCCCGGTGATGGCCGATGGCTCGCGCACGATTCCGGCGCGCGCGGCCGCCGACGGCGAACAGGACGGCATCGACCTCATCCGCGCGCTGGCCCGTCGTCCGGAAACAGCCGAGCGGCTGGCGCGGCGCTTCTTCGCGTTCTTCGTCAGCGAGATCGCGGCTCCGAGTGCGTCGCTCGTCACCCACCTGCGCGAGGCCTATCTCGACAACGACACCAGCATCAAGGCGATGCTGGTGCGGTTGTTCACCTCGGAAGAGTTCCTCGGCTCGACGGCCGAGTTCGCGCGTTACAGCTGGCCGGTCGAGTACGTGGTGCGGTCCATCAAAGAGACCGGCTGGTCGGGCCTGTCGGTCGACACGGCCATGACCCCGCTCATCAACATGGGCCAGCAGCTCTACGAGCCGCCCGACGTGAACGGCTGGGCGCTCGGCGCCGAGTGGTTCTCGACCGCGTCGATGCTCTCGCGCATGAACTTCGCCGCCACCTTGATGTCGAACCAGCGCTTCAACCTTCAGAAGGCGGCGGCGCCGGCGCGCGCCACGCCCGAAGCGTTTCTCGCGCTGCACTTGACGCGCTTCTCTCCCTCGCCGCTGTCGGCCGAGACGTCGGCTGATCTGCTCGACTACCTGCGGCAGGGCGGAGCGTGGACCGGCAGCGACCCCCAGCTCGCCATCAAGGCGGCCGGCCTGGCGCGGCTCATCGTCGGTTCGTCCGAGTATCAGTTCAACTAGAGGCCGCTGCCATGAACTTCACGCGCAGACAGTTCGTCCGCGGCGGCGTCACCGCCTTCACCTTCGGCTTCGCGGC
>JBDTWC010000043.1:0-9560 GCA_040006875.1 Acidobacteriota bacterium
GATTGGCCTTGCCCGAGTAGCCGCCCACGCGTTCGGCCTGGCGCAGGAACGACGCTTCGATCTGGTTCAGAGCGCGTTCGAGTTCGCGCGGCTCCGGCAGCGCGTTCCCCAGCTTGGCGAGTTCCTCGTCGATTACCTTCTGGATCTCGGCCACGTCCTTTCCGGGGCGGGCTGTGGCCACGATCACGAAATTGCTGCCCAGCACCTGCGACTGTTGATAGGCGCTCACGTCCTGCGCGATTTGCAGGTCGTAGACCAGGCGTTTGTAGAGGCGCGAATTCTTGCCCCCTGCAAGCAGCGACGACACCACGTCGAGCACCGCGTCGCCCGGACGATAGGCGCCGGGCGTGAGCCAGGCCAGATAGAGCCGCGGCAACTGCACCGCGTCGGTCATGGTCTTCTTCGTCACCGAGGTGAGCATCGCGGCCGGCGCGGCCGGCGGCGCCACAGGCTTGCCGGCGGGCACGTCGCTGAACCAGCGCTCGACCAGGGCCTTGGTCGAGGCGTAGTCGATGTCGCCGGCGATCACCAGGCTGGCGTTGTTGGGCGCGTAGTAGGTGCGGAAGAACTGCCGCACGTCTTCGAAGCTGGCCGCGCTCAGGTCTTCCATCGAGCCGATCGTGGACCAGCTGTAGGGATGGTCCTTCGGATAGAGCATCGTGTCGAGCTCGAGTTCGGCCATGCCGTAGGGCCGGTTGTCGTAGCTCTGACGGCGCTCGTTCTTGACCACGTCGCGCTGGCCGTTCACCCGCTCGGGGGTCATGGTGTCGAGCAGGAAGCCCATGCGGTCCGACTCCAGGAACAGCATCAACTCCAGTGCATTCGAGGGCCCGTCGATGTAGTAGTTGGTGCGGTCGACCGAGGTCGAGCCGTTGTTGTCAGCGCCGGCGCTCTCGAGCCAGGTGTCGAAGGCGCCTTCGGGCACGTCCTTCGAACCCTCGAACATCAAGTGCTCGAAGAGGTGCGCGAGGCCGGTGCGTCCAGGCTTCTCACTGCCCGAGCCCACGTGGTACCAGACGTTCACGGCCACCACGGGCGTGCTGGCGTCGCGGTGCAGGATCACGTGCAGGCCATTGGCGAGCGTGAACTCCTGATAGGGCACGGCCAGGCGTGAGGAGCTGGCTTGGGCCGCGAGGGAGGCGGACCCGGCCGTGACCGCGACCGCCAGACCGAGCCCCGCAGCGAGGAGTGGGATGCGCATGAGGCCAGTCTATCGCCCCACGCGCGCGGCTCGCCCTTTTGATAAGCTTTGCGCTTCCTGTACGAGAGATTGCCTGTGTCCGAACCCCTCGTCGCCGTCATCATGGGCTCGAAGTCCGACTGGGACACGATGTCCCACGCCGTGGCCATGCTCGACCAATTCGGTGTGCCGTGCGAAAAGCACATCGTGTCGGCGCATCGCACGCCGGTGTGGCTGGCCGAGTTCGCGCAGGGGGCCGAGGGCCGCGGCCTGCAGGTGATCATCGCCGGCGCCGGCGGGGCCGCCCACCTCCCCGGCATGGTGGCGGCGCACACCGTGCTGCCGGTGCTCGGCGTGCCGGTGCAGAGCACCGCGCTGCACGGCCTCGACTCACTGCTCTCGATCGTGCAGATGCCGGGCGGCGTGCCCGTGGCCACGCTCGCCATCGGGGTGCCTGGGGCGAAGAACGCCGGTCTGCTGGCGGTGTCGATCCTGGCCACGAGCCGGCCCGAGCTGCGAGCGCGGCTGCACGCGTTCCGCGAAGCCCAGACCCGCCAGGTGCGCGAAGACTCGCTGCCGTGAACCGCATCGTTCTTCCCGGGGCCACGCTGGGCGTGCTCGGCAGCGGTCAGCTCGGCCGCATGTTCGCCCTCGCCGCTCGGCGCATGGGCTACCGCGTGCACACGCTCTCGCCCGGCATCGACACGCCGACCGGTCAGATCGCCGACCTCGAGATCGACGCCGACTACGACGACCTCGACGCGATTCGCGCCTTCGCTCGCGGGGTCGACGTGATCACGTTCGAGTTCGAGAACGTGTCGACCGCCGCCGCCGATGCCGCCGCCGAGATCGTGCCGGTGCGGCCGACCGGCCACGCCCTGCACGTCACCCAGCAGCGCTCGCGCGAGAAGGCGTTCCTGGCCCTGAAGGGCTTCCCGGTGACGCCGTTCGAGGCGGTGGCGTCGTTTGACGAGCTGACTGCCGCCGTGGCCCGGATCGGCCTGCCCGCGATTCTGAAGACGGCCAGCTTCGGCTACGACGGCAAGGGCCAGCACCGCATCACGTCGCCGCTCGAGCTCGCCGGCGTGTGGGACACGGTCGGCCATCAGCCGGCCATTCTCGAGCGCGTGGTCGACTTCCTGCTCGAGTTCTCGGTCGTGGCCGCGCGCGGCCTGGACGGCGCGTTTGCCCACTACGGCGCGATCGAGAACGTGCATCGTCACCACATCCTCGATCTGTCGGTGGCCCCGGCTCGGATCCCCCAGGCTCCGGCCGACGAAGCCGTGGCCATCACCCACGCGATCATGGACGAGCTGGCCTACGTCGGCGTCCTGTGCGTGGAGTTCTTTCTGACGAGCGACGGTCAGGTGCTGGTCAACGAGCTGGCGCCGCGGCCGCACAACTCCGGCCACCTCACAATCGACGCGTGCGTCACCAGTCAGTTCGAGCAGCAGGTGCGCGCCATCTGCGGCTTGCCGCTCGGCGCCACCACCCGTCCGCGGCCCGCGGCCATGGCCAACCTGCTCGGCGACGTGTGGCAGAAGGGCGAGCCGAAGTGGGACGCGGCCCTGGCCGTGCCCGACGTGAAGCTGCATCTCTACGGCAAGGGCGACCCGCGGCCGGCCCGCAAGATGGGCCATCTCACGGTCGTGGCCGACACTTCGGCCGACGCGATCGCGCACGTGCTCGCGGCGCGCGACGTGCTGACATGAGCCCGCGGCCGGCGCTCGGAGCCGCCGCGCTCGAGCTGGCATGACCACGCTCGAGCGGCTCGACGCGTGGCGCGCGGCCGGCTTGATCGCGGGCTCACAGCACGACACGCTCGCCGCGCTGGTGCGGCGCGAGCGTGTCTCCGTTTACGCCGAGTTGAGCGCGCTGCTCTATCTCGGCGTGCTGTCGTTTGCAGGCGGCCTGGCCTGGACGTTCCGGGCCAACGTCGCCCATCTCGGCGACACCGCGATCCTGTCGGCGCTGCTGCTCATCGCCGCCGGCGCCATCTCCTACTGCTTCGCGCACGGCCAGCCCTTCGCGCCGGTCAAGGTGGAAGCGCCGAACCTGGCGTTCGACTACGTGCTCTACCTCGGCTGCCTGGTGCTCGCCCTGGCCGCTGGCCATCTCGAGTACCGCTTTTCGGTTGTGAGAGCCTGGCACCATCACTTGCTCCTGTTGAGCGGGCTGTTCGGCGGGTTGGCGTATCGCTTCGACAACCGCTTCGTGCTGTCGCTCGCGTTGTCGTCGCTTGCCGGCTGGGCCGGGCTCGGCCTGGCCACTTGGAACGTGGCCTCGACCGATGCCCTGCGGGTCACGGCGCTGCTCTACGCGGTGCTGACTGCGGGCCTCGGTTTTCGCCTCTATCGCCGGGCCATCAAGCCGCACTTTCTCGACCTCTACCTGCATCTCGCCGCTAACGTGGCGCTGGCGGCCGTGGCCTCTGGCATCGTCGACGCCGGCACGGGCCTGGTCTACCTGCTGCTGCTCCTGCTGCTGTGCGCCGCCGCCATCGTCCTGGGCGCGCGCTACCGGCGCTTCGCGTTCGTGGCCTACGGCACCCTCTATGGCTACGGCGCGATCAGCGTGCGCCTGCTCGACGTCATCGGCGGTCCTACGGCCTTCCTGCTCTACCTGCTGACCACCGGCACGGTGGTGCTGATTGCGCTCGTGGCCATGGCGCGCCGGATCGGGCGCGAGGAATGACGGCCTACGATCCCGCCGCCGAGCGGGCTGTCCGGGTCGGCCGGCTCGTCGATGAGTGGACGCGCTCGGGCCTCCTCACAGGCGTGCAGCGCGACGCGATCGTGCCGTCGCTGGCCGTGCCGCTGCGCCGCACCAACCGCTTCCTGCGGGTCACCTTGTTGGTCATCACCGCGGTGATCCTGCAGGCGGCCCTCGGTCTGTTCGTGGTGCTTCTCGGCAGCGCCCTCACCGCCTTCTCCGTCGGCGTGGTGTGCGTCGGCGCCGCGGTCGTGTTCGGCTGGTTCGCGGCCTGGCTGGCGCGTCGCTACGCGTTCTATCGCTTCGGGGTAGAGGAGGCGAATGCGGTGGCCGCTATCGTGCTCGCGACCGTCGGCGCTGCGCTGATGACGTCGAGCGGCGACGATGGCATGGTCGTGGCGGGTGTGACCGCGGGTGGTGTGGCGGCACTGGCGGCCTATCGCTGGTTCGGCTTTCTTTACGCCGCAGTGGCAGCCATTGCCTGCGCCGCGGCCCTGCCGTTCCCACTGCTCGACTTCACCGCGGCCTCGCGCCTCGTGGCACTGCTCGTGCTCGCCGCCGCTGCGTTCGGTCTGCGCCGCGCCCGCGCCGCGCTCGCCGACGAGTTTCCGGGCGACACCTACGCCGTGCTCGAAGCGCTCACCTGGCTCGGCGCCTACGCGCTCGCCAACCTGCAGATCAGCGGCGCGCTGACCTCATCCGCGCCGCCGTCGTGGCTCTACTGGTCGAGTTACGCCGCCACTTGGATCCTGCCGGCGCTGGCGCTGTGGACCGCGGCGTGCGGCCGCGATCGCTGGCTGCTGCGCGCCGCCCTCGCGATGGCGCTCGCCAGCATTGCCTCCAATCAGGGCTATCTCGGCTCGCCACGGCATGAATGGGACCCGGTCGTATTCGGCCTGCTCCTCATCGGCGGGACGCTGGCGGTGCGCCGCTGGCTGGCCGCGGGCGTCGACGGCGCTCGCAGCGGCTACACCGCGGTGCGGATTCTCGCCTCCGACGCAGCCGCGCTCGACGGTCTGGCCATGGTGTCGGCGCTGCAGACCCAGTCGATGACCTCGCCGGCCACGCCTCCGGCCGCCCCTGGAATCGGCGACGGCGGACGCTCTGGTGGCGCCGGGGGCGGCGCTGCGTTCTGATGCGTCGCATGCGCTGTCCTGGGCAAGGCTCATCGATCAATCGCATATCATCATCTCTTCCATAATCGAGCGCTCTCGGAGGACGCTACCGGCAACGCCTGGAGGCTCTCGTGCCGCACCCGATCCGTCCCCATTCGCGCGCCACTCTGGTTGCTCCGGTCACGCTCGTCTCCACCACCAGCGTGCCGCGCGGTCAGTAGCGATGACCGAACGCGATGCCCTGAGCGAGCAGATCCATCTGCTCGGCGATCTGCTCGGCCAGACCATCGTCGAGCAGGAAGGCGCGCCGCTCTTTGCTGTGGTCGAGGAGGTGCGCGCGCTCGCCAAGGCGCACCGCGGCGGCGACCCGGCCGCGGGCGAGCAGGTGCTGGCGCGCGTGCTCGCGTTGCCGCTCGCCGAGGCCCGCGGTGTCGTCAAGGCGTTCGCGTCCTACTTCCAGCTCGTGAACCTGGCCGAGGAGCAGGAGCGTGTGCGTGTGCTGCACCGCCGCCAGCGCGACGAGCACGCCAGCGGCACGCCCATGGCCGAGACGATGCGGGCGGCGTTTGTCGAGTTGAAGAAGCAGGGCGTGACCGCAGCCGAGCTGCAGCCGCTGCTCGCGCGCCTGCTGGTCAAGCCGGTCTTCACCGCGCATCCCACCGAAGCGAAGCGGCGTACGCTGCTCACCAAGCTGGGCCGCATTGCCGAGACCCTGCACGCCCTGGACTTCCACTCGCCGACGCCCGACGAGAGCGCCGGGGCGCTGCGCTCGATCCGCGAGGAGATCGTGTCGTTGTGGCAGACCGACGACACCCGTTCGTACCGACCGAGCGTGCTCGACGAGGTGCGCAACGGCCTCTATTACTTCGAGAGCACGCTCTTCGACCTGGCGCCCGAGATCGAGCGGCGCTTCGGCGAAGCCCTGGCCGAGGTCTATCCCGCCACGACCTTCGACGTGCCGGCGTTCCTGAAGTTCGGCAGTTGGATCGGCGGCGACCGCGACGGCAACCCGTTTGTGACTCCCGCCGTCACCGAAGCGACGCTCCGCGAGCATCAGACACTGGCGCTGCGCCTCTATCGCCGCGGACTCGAGCGCCTGCACGGACACCTGAGCACGGGCGCCCGTCAGGGCGTGGATCCGGAACTGAACGCGAGCATCGAGCGCGACGCGGCCCTCTTCCCCGACGAAGCGAGCCGCTCGGCCGAACGGTACGCCCAGCAGCCCTACCGCCAGAAGATGGCCTTCATTTACCGCAAGCTCGGCGCCACGCTCGATGCCAGCCTGCGTCCGTGGCGCGCCGATCATCGGCTCAGGCCCGGCACCTACGCCAATGCCGGCGAGTTCCTCGCCGATCTGCTGCTCGTGCAGACCAGCTTGCGCCGGCATCGCGGCGAGCGGCTGGCCGACGGCCGGCTCGGCACGCTGATCCGCCAGGCGCGCATCTTCGGTTTTCACTTGAGTGAGCTCGACGTGCGCCAGCATGCCGCGCGTCACACCAGCGCGCTGGCCGAGATCATCGAGCGCTACGGCCTGGTGCGCGACTACGCCGCAGCGGGCGAGGAGGCGCGCGCCGAGCTGCTCACGCGCGAGCTGCTCGAGGGCCGGCCGCTCACGCCGCACCGGCTCGACTTCGGCGCGGCCACGACCGAAACGCTCGAGCTGTTCCGCCTGATTCGCCGTGCCCACGAGCGCGTGGGCACCGCTGCGATCGAAACCTACATCGTGAGCATGACGCGCGGACCAAGCGACTTGCTGGCGGTGCTGCTGATGGCCGCCGACGCCGGCGTGGCCAGCCAGCTCGATGTCGTGCCGCTCTTCGAGACGGTGGCCGACTTGCACGCGGCGCCCGACACGCTGCGCCGGCTCTTCACCAATCCCGCCTACGCGCGCCACCTCGCGGCTCGCGGCGGACGGCAGACGGTGATGCTCGGCTACAGCGACTCGAACAAGGACGGCGGCTATCTCACCGCCAACTGGGAGCTGCATCTGGCCCAGCGCGCGATCGCGTCGGTGTGTGGTCAGCACGACGTGCTGCTCACACTGTTCCACGGGCGCGGCGGCTCGGTCGGGCGCGGCGGCGGTCCGACCAATCAGGCGATCCTGGCCCAGCCGCCCGAGTCGGTGGCCGGACGCGTGCGCATCACCGAGCAGGGCGAGACCATCACCAATCGCTACGCCAACCCGCACCTGGCGCAGCGCCACCTCGAGCAACTCGTGCACGCGGTGCTGCTCACGAGCGCCAAGCGGCCGATCCGGAGCCCGTCGCGCGGCGGCGTCTGGGAAGAGACGCTACGCGAGTTGAGCACGCTGGCCGAACAGGCCTACCGCCAGCTCGTGTTCGACACGCCGGCACTGCCGCGTTACCTGCGCACGGCCACGCCGCTCGATCAGATCGATCGCCTGAACATCGGCAGCCGGCCGTCGCGCCGCGGCGGCAGCGGCGAGGTCGTCGAGCTGCGCGCCATTCCGTGGGTGTTCGCCTGGACGCAGAGCCGCGTCACTTTGCCGGGCTGGTTCGGCATCGGCAGCGCGGTCGAGGCCTGGGCCGGCAGTGACAGTGCGCGTCACGAGGTGCTGGCCAGGATGTACCGCGAGTGGCCGTTCTTTCGCACCACCATCGACAACTCGCAGGTGTCGATGCGCAAGGCCGACATGCTGATTGCCGGCGTCTACGCGTCGCTCGCCGAGCCGGCCGACCGCGACCTCGTGTTCGGGCGCATCGCGGCCGAGTTCGCGCGCACCGAAACGGCCATCTGCCGCATGACCGGCCAACGCGACCTGCTCGACGCCGCGCCGTGGCTGCAGCGCTCGATCCGCGTGCGCAACCCCTACATCGACCCGATGAACTACATCCAGGTAGCGCTCTTGCGGCGGCTGCGCTCGGGCGACGTTCCGGCCGAGGGCGATGCGCTGCGCGAGGCCGTGCTGCTCAGCGTGAACGGCGTGGCGGCCGGATTGCGTAACACCGGCTGACCATCGGCCCAGGGGCGGCGCGGCGCCCGCTCACGGCCGGCGCTGGCGCCCGATGAACACGTCGCGGCCCCACGGATCGAGGGTCGAGGTCGCCACACAGCCCGTCTCGGCCAGCCACGCGATCCACGAGGTGCGGGAGAAGAGACCGCTGCGGTGCACCTCGTGCACCACCTCCTCGCGCCCATCGGCCTGCCGCACCACGAAGTCGTAGACCGTGTCGTAGGTGTGGGCGACGCGATCGGGATTGCGCTTGCACTCGCGGTAGCGGAAGGTGGAGCCGTCGGCGGCCGCCAGCTCGCCCGTGTTCTCGTCGTCCTCGAACGTCTCGGCCACGCAGTCAGGAATGAGCACGATGGCGCCGCCAGGCCGGCAGTGCCGCGCCGCGGTGGCCAGGGCGGCCCGCGCGTCAGTGGCGGTGGCGGCATACATGATGGCGTCGTGGATCAGCACGACGTCGAAGGTGCGCCCGAGGTCGAGCGAGCGCATGTCGCCGGCCACATGCTCGCATTCCGGATTGAGCGTCTGGCTCACGCCCAGCATGGCCGGAGACAGGTCGGTCAGCGTGAGCCGCAGGTGCGGCTTCAGATGCCAGGCAAGGCTCCCCCCGCCCGCGCCGAGTTCGAGCAGCGTGGCCGGCGGCGCGTCTGGCGCGGCCAGAATCGCCGGCAGCAGGTAGGCCGCTTCGTCCTCATAGGCGTCCGGCGGCGACACGAGCGGCCACCACACGGCGAGGTCGGCATACATGCGGAAGGGTGCGGGCATCGGCAGACCCAGTTTAGCGCCCGGCCACCAACCCGAGCGTTCACCCCGACCATCGCGTATCATCCCTGGCACGACTCGTCCCAACCTGAGGATGCCCGCATGAAGATCATCGACACCTACGGCCCCGTCGTCCTGGCCGCCGCCGCCCTCGTCGCCGTGCCCGCCAACCTGGGCGCGCACTTCAAGATGCTCGAGCCCGCCTCCTGGATTGTGGAGAACGAGCGCGGCGATCCGCAGAAAGCGGCGCCGTGCGGCGCTGACCCGAAGGCCGAGCTGAGCAACGCCATGAACAAGGCCGTGGGCGGCTCGAAGATCCACCTCAAGGTGCTCGAGACCATCTACCACCCCGGCCACTACCGGGTGGCGCTGGCCGTGAACTCGCGCGAGGAGCTGCCGCCCGACCCGCCCACCGTGGAGCGGACAACCGACAAGGGACCGCGCTCGGTGTGGGCCGCGATTCAGAGCCCGCCGCAACTGCCGACGCTTGCCGACGGCCTGTTCCAGCACTACACGCGGCCGGCCACGCCGCAGACCTACGAAGCCGACATCCAGCTGCCCAACATCAACTGCCCGAAGTGCACGCTGCAGGTGATCCAGTTCATGGCCGACCACGGCTACAACCAGCCCGGCGGCTATTCCTACCACCACTGCGCCGACCTCACCATCACCGCCGATCCGGCCAAGCCGCTCGACAAGGGTTGGCCGGTGGTGACGACGACGGCGGCCGCGCAGTAGCGCCGTAGCGATCGACCGCGCGCGCCGTCGCGCGCGCCCTCGATCAGGACAGCGCGCGTTCCAGGATGTGGTCGGTCTGGCA
>JBDTWC010000044.1:0-9545 GCA_040006875.1 Acidobacteriota bacterium
TGGCCGACCAGCTGGCCGAGATGGCCGGTCCGGGCGCGCAGATCTTCGTCGACGGCTTTCGTGGTGGCCGTCTGCCGCCGAAAGACCAGATTCAGCAGATTCGCTTCCGCACCAACTCCTACGCCGCTGAGTATCACGACGCCGGCATGGTGCGGGTCGAGGTCATCACCAAGCCCGGCATGGGCGCGTGGCGCAGCCGCGTCACCTTCGGCTTCCGCGACGAGTCGCTCAACGCGCGCAACGCCTTTGCCGCCACCCGGCCGCCCGAGCAGGTCAAGCGCGTGCAGGTCAGCAGCCAGGGCCCGATCGTGAAGGGCAAGACCAGCGTGACCTTCTCGGTCGAGGGCAATCAGTCCTACGACTCGCAGACGATCGTGGCGGCCACGCTGGGCGGCGACGTGCGCGACCAGATCCGCCGGCCCAACGAGGTCGTGAACGCCAGCATTCGCGTCGAGCAGGCACTCAGCCCCGGCAGCGCCATCCGCGCTGAGTATCAGCGCCGCACCCAGGACCGGAGCAATCTCGGGGTCGGCGACTTCGAGCTGCCCGAACACGCCTACAGCAGCAACAGCGTCACCGACACGCTGCGCCTGCGCAACACGCGCGTGCTCAGCAAGAAGATGTTCAGCGAGCTGAAGTTCGAGTTCACGCAGAGTTCGAGCCAGAACAACTCGTTCATGACCACGCCCACGCTGCGTGTGCTCGACGCCTTCACCGGCGGCGGCGCCGGGCAGGCCGGTGCGCGCGACGGCCGCCAGTTCGTGCTCGATCAGAGCGTCGACTTCACGCTGCGCAAGCACTCGGTGCGGGCCGGCGTCTTGCTCGAGGCGGGGCAGTGGGACAGCACCCAGCAAACCAACGCCAACGGCACCTATACCTTCTCCAGTCTGGCCGACTTCCAGGCCGGGCTGGCCCGCAACTTCACGCGTCGCGTCGGCGACCCGTCGCTCTCCTACACGCAGTACCAGGCCGGCTGGTATGCGCAAGACGACTTCAAGCTGCGGAAGAACCTGCAGGTCAGCCTGGGGCTGCGGCAGGAAGTGCAGACCCACGTCGACGGCAAGTGGAACCTGGCGCCGCGCACTGCCTTCACCTGGTCGGTGGCCAAGATGAACATCCGGGGCGGCTGGGGCCTCTTCTATGACTGGTTCGACAGCGGCACCTACGAGCAGACGCTGCGCGCCAACGGCGTGACCCAGTTCGACGAAGTGATCGTCAACCCAACCTATCCCGTGACGGCCACCTCCGCGGGCGAGCGCCTGCCCGCCAGCCGCATCCAGACGGCCGACTCGCTCGACCAGCCGATCGTGCAGCAGGCCTCCCTCGGCTTCGATCGTCCCCTGAAGTCGTGGCTGACCGTGCGCGCCGACTACATGTGGACGCGCGGCTACCGGATGCTGCGCTCGGTGAACGTCAACGCGCCGGTCAACGGCGTGCGGCCCGATTCCACCGTCGGCAACGTCACCGAGCTGCGCTCGAACGGCGAGCGGGCGCAGGACCGCATCAACCTCGGCCTCAACGTGCGTGTCCCCAACCGCCGCATCTTCGGCAACGTGATGTATCAGTGGGCGAACACGCGGAACTTCGCCGACAGCCCCCTGAGCCTGCCGTCCAACTCACTCGACCCCGACGCCGACTGGGGCCCGGCGGCGCAGGACGTGCGTCACCGCGTGTTCTTCATGGCCAATTTCCCGATGTTCGCCGGCCTCCGCGCCGGGCTCAACCTGCAGGCCTCGTCGGGCCGGCCCTACACGATCACGACCGGGCTCGACGACAACGGCGACACCGTGTTCAACGATCGGCCGGTGGGCGTGACCCGTAACTCCGCTCGCTCGGCCGGTCAGGTCACCGCCGACCTTCGTCTCACGCGGTCGTTCAACCTCGGCGGTCTGCTCGGTGGCGGACCCGAGGGCGTGCCGATGGGCGGTCCGGGGCTGCCTCCGCCCGCGGCGCAGCGCGGCATGGGCGGCGGTCCTGGCGGTCCCGGTGGTGGTGGCCCCAACATGGTGGTCATGGAAGGCTCGAACTCGAAGTACCGCCTCGACCTCTACGCCAGCCTGCAGAATCTGTTCAATCACACCAACCTGAACTCCTTTGTCGGCAACCAGCTGTCGCCGTTCTTCGGCGCGGCGACCTCGGCCGGGCCGGCCCGGCGAGTCGAAGTGGGCGCGACGGTGTCCTTCTGAGGGTGGCCGCGGCCGCGACCGGCGCGGCGCCATCGGCTTGACAAAGCGCGCCATGGCGGCGGACCCTTCATGGTGATGCACGCGTCGGCACGAGCGCCCGCGGCAGATTCGCTCGGACATCCGCCGTCCCCGCCGTCTGCGCCGCTGGCCAAGCTCACCATCGTCATTCCCGCCTACAACGAAGAGCGGACGATCGGTCAGGTCATCGCTCGCGTGGCGGCGGTGCCGTTTGCGATCGCGCGCGAGATTCTGGTCGTCGACGACGGCTCGCGCGACGGCACGCTCGGTGTGGCCCGCACGGCCGCGGCCGGCCTGGCCGGCGTGACCGTGCTCACCAAGCCCAACGGCGGCAAGGGATCGGCGCTGCGCTACGGCTTCACGCACGCCACCGGCGACGTCGTCGTGGTGCAGGACGCCGATCTCGAGATCGATCCAATCGAATGCGCCAAGCTGCTCGAGGTCGTGATCGCGTCGGGCGCCGATGCCGTCTACGGCTCGCGCTTCCTCGGCAAGCCGATTGAATGGACCAGCGGCCACCTCGCCAACCGCGTGCTCTCGCTGCTCACGAGCGTGCTGTTCGGGCAATGGGTGTCCGACATGGAGACCTCGCACAAGATGGTCCGCCAGCGCGTGCTGGCGCAGCTTGTGCTCACCTCGAACAAGTTCGACATCGAGCCCGAGATCACCGGCAAGTTGCTGCGCTGCGGCGTGCGCATCCACGAGCTGCCGATTGCCTATCAGCCGCGGACGCGCGCCGAAGGCAAGAAGATCGGCTGGCGCGACGGACTAGATGCCGTCGCCACGCTGTGGCGGGTGCGCCGCCTGCCCATGCCGGGCGTACGCACCTCATCGCGCGCGCTCGCCGACCCGGAAGCGGGCAGCGCACCGGGCATGCGCGTCGGCTGAGGGCGCGGCCTACGGGCGCGCCGCCAGGTCCCGCCGGGCGTAAATCTGGATGTCGGGGTTGATCTTGTCGAGGTTCGTGAACGGATCCTCGACGCCGTTCCAGAACACGCGGTCGTTGGCCAGCAGGGCCGCCGGTCCGGGCGTGGACTTGAAGCGCGCCACTGGCTGGTAGCGCGGGTGCGTGCCGCTGAAAAGTGGGATGTAGAAGGCGAGCGTGCGCTCGCGCCGCGCGAACTCGGTGTTGACCACGAGGAACTCCGGCGCCGCCGCCTCGACCTGCGCCCAGTCGGTCTCGAGTTCCTGGAAGCGCAGCGCCCCGGGGCGTGGCAGGTAGGCAAGCGGCTCGAAATAGCCCACCGTCGCGTGTGAATCGACATGCTCGCGCAGCCACGTCTCGGCCGCATAGCGCGAGTCGCGCATCATCAGCAGGTTCACCGATGCGCCCAGCGCCAGCGAGTAGGCCGCGGCCGCCACCGCCAGCGTGCGCGGCCACAGCGCCGGCCGCGCCATGAGGAAGGCCAGGGTGTGGCCCGCAAACACCGCCAGCAGCATCGCCGGCGCCAGGTAGAAGCGGTCGTAGTGGAAGCCGATCACGGCGATGCAGGTGACGTAGTAGGACACGACCGGCAGCAGCAGCGCGAGCGTGGCGTCGCGCCGCTCGCGCCAGCCCAGCCCGATCCCGAACAGCGCCATCAGCGCGGCCGGCCAGCCGAGCAGCCACGGCACCTGCGCGAGCGAGTCGCGCAGCAGCAGCACCTGGCCCGCAAGCGTCGGCGCATAGGCGCGGAAGGCGCGGCTGCCGTCGCCGGTGATGAGCGCGAGATGCGCGCGGAAGCCGGAGAGATTGAAGACCAGGTTGTGGGCGGTCACGAAGACCACGACCGAGATGACGGCGGCGCGCACCAGCGCCGGGTCGCGCAGCAACGTGCGCAGTCGCGAGGCTGACCCCGCCGACGCGCGCCAGCGGAGCCACACGAGATGGCCGGCGGGGAAGACGTAGAGCGCGTAGGCCTGATCCTTGACGCAGATGGCGACCATGCCGGCGGCGGCGAAAGCGCCGTAGAGCCCTGGGCGCGGGTCGCGCAGACAGCGCAGGTAGAAGAGCATCGAGACCAGGAACGGCACGATGTAGGGCAGCTCCGGCTTGGCCAGCTTCGCCAGGTAGACGAAGTTCGGCATCACCGCCACCACCAACCCGGCCCACAGTCCGGTGCTGCGCCGGCCGAACGCCTCGCTGCCGCAGCGGTAGGTGAGGTAGACGCAGGCGACGCCGCAGATCATCGAGGTGCTGCGGTAGAGCGCCGCGATCGTGAGCGTGGTGCGATCGCTCCACAGATCGTCGAGGCCGGCCAGCGACGCCAGCTTGAAGGGCACGCTCAACGCGGCGAGCGCGTAGAAGTAGAGCGGCGGATAGTGGTCGTACCAGCCGCCCGAGAACAGCGTTTCGAGGCCAGGAATGACGTCGCGCGCGCGCAGCTCGTCGCCTTCCCAGCCGACCCAGCCCACGGGGATGCCGTACCAGATCTCCCACACGACCAGCGCCGTGGCCAGGGCCAGCAGACGCCACAGCCACCGATTGAGCGCCGGCTCGCTGGCGTGCGCGCTCACATGGCGGGCCACGTGCCGGTAGAATCCGGTTCCGACGGCGATGAGCATGGCGGCCGACGCGATCAGAGCCAGCAGATAGCCCAGATGCAGATCGGGCAGCCGGTCGACGATCGGCGCCAGACGCGGCTGCAGCACGGCGGCAAGGCGGGTCGGGAACAGGCGATCGACAGGGAGCGGCGCCAGGGCGCTGTCGCCGCGAGCCCAGCGCACCATCAGACCGGTGCCGCCGTCGAACTGGAAGTAGTGGAGGCGGAAGCGATGCAGTCCGGGCGTCAGCGCAACGGCGCCGACTCTCTCGAAGACGGCGTGGCGGCCGCCGTTGTCGACGACCAGCGCGTCGTCGAGGTAGAGCCACGAGCCGTCGTCGGAGGCCACGCTGAACGTGTAGGTGGCGGCCTCGTCTACCTGGAGCCAGCCTTGCCATGTGGCGCTGTAGGGCCGGCCGTCGAAGCGGTGGCCGACGCCGGCCAGCCAGTCCTCAGCGCCGGGGCTGTCGATTTCGACCAGCCGCGGTGAGTCGCGCCAGTCGGGGCCGTAGAAGTAGGACGCCGCCAGGCCACGCGACACCAGCTGGGGCACGATCGCGGCCGCCGCGGCCACCGCCACGAAGGCCAGAGCCGCCACGAGCGGCCAACGGCGTCGGAAGTACGCGGGCGATGAAGTCACGGCGGCGGGGTGGCGGGTTGACAGCGGGCGGCGATCTCGGTCCCACCCGTGGTCGTGATGATATCCGGTCCGCTCGACTCCGGCCTGTCGACCGGGCGTTGTACATTACGACCGTGGCCTCCCGTGACGCAGACGTGATCGTGATCGGCGGCGGCGTGATCGGCTGCGCCGTGGCCTTCGAGCTGGCCGACGCCGGGATGCGGGTGCGGGTCGTCGAGGGCCGCGTGGCCGGCGGCGGCGCCACGCAGGCGTCGGCGGGCGTGCTCGCCCCGTACCTCGAAGGGCACGACTCGCCGGTGTTGCGCGACTTGGGCCGGCGTTCGCTCGACCTCTACGAAGGGCTGATCGCGCGAGCCACGACCGCTTCCGGCCGGGCGGTGGAGTTCGCTCGCTGCGGCACCCTCGAAATGGCCGTCACGGCGGCGGACGTGCACCGCCTGACCAGCTCGCACCAGACGCTGAGGGCCGAAGGCGTGCCGTGCGAGTGGATCGAGGGGCCGGCGCTGCGCGGGCTCGAGCCGGCGGTACGGGCCGACCTGCTCGGCGCGCTGCGGATCGGCGATCACGCCGTGGTGAACGTACCGGCGCTCACCGCTGCGCTTGCCGGTGCGGCCGCGGCGCGCGGCGCCGACCTGCTCACCGGTGTGGCCGCCACGTCACTTGCGGCCGCGGGCGACGGCGTCGCGGTGCAGACATCCGCCGGACCCCTCCGGGCCGCTCAGGTGGTGCTTGCCGCGGGCGCGTGGGCCGCGGCCCTCTCGCCGCCCGGGGC
Source organism: Acidobacteriota bacterium (assembly GCA_040006875.1). Lineage (GTDB taxonomy): Bacteria > Acidobacteriota > Vicinamibacteria > Vicinamibacterales > UBA2999 > CADEFD01. The sequence goes on from JBDTWC010000044.1 coordinate 6,139, forward strand.
CGAAGCGGTACCGGTGCGGCCGGTGCGCGGCCAGCTCCTGTATCTCTCGGCTCCGCCCGGCACCCTGCGCCACGTCATCTGGGCCCACGACGTCTATCTCGTGCCGTGGCGTGATGGCACGGTGCTCGTCGGTGCCACCTCTGAAGACGTGGGCTTCGACGAGCGGGCCACGGCTGGAGGCGTGGCCGGCCTGCTGGGCGCGGCGCTGGCGCTCGTGCCGGCCCTGGCCGCCGCCACCTTCATCGAAGCGAAGCGAGGCCTTCGTCCGGGCTCGCCCGACGACCTCCCCTACATCGGCCGCTCGGCCGTGCTGCCGGGCCTGGTCTATGCGTGCGGGCACTACCGCAACGGCGCGCTGCTGGCGCCGCTCACCGCGGCGCTCGTGTGTCAGGTGGTGCAGGGCGACGGCTCCGACCGCGCGTTGCCAACGCTGACGCCGTCGCGTGCGGGCCGGTTGTAGAAGGTGCGCGAATGACGACCTCGGCGCGACGCTGGGCCGATGGCGCGGCCGGCGAGTGGACGCTCGCCGTTCTGGTCGTCGTGGCCACGACGATCGTGTCTACGTGGCCGCTCATCACGAGCCCGTGGCTCGTGCCCAATCACCAGGACCCGCTGTTTTCGTCGTGGCGGCTCTATCAGTGGACGCGCAACCTGATGTCGGGCGGTGCCGGCGGCCTGTTCGGCGGGAACATGTTCTACCCGACCCCCGACGTACTGCTCTTCTCGGACGCGATCGTGCTGCCGGCGCTCCTCGGCGCCCCCTTCATCGCGCTGGGCGTGCCCGTGACCCTGGTCTACTGGGTGCTCATCTGGATCGCCTACCTCACGGCGGGTCTGGCGATGTACGCATGCGCGCGCGTCATCTCGGGCAGTCGTTGGGGCGCGCTCATGGCCGCCGTGATCTTCACCGGCGCGCCGCTCCGCCAGGATCACGTGATGCATCTCGAGCTGCTCTATACGGCCTGGATGCCGCTGGCCGTGCTGGCCACCGCACGCATCCTGGCCGGTCGTGGGCGCAGCGCGTGGCTGCTCGGCACGTCGCTCGGGGCGCAGTTCCTGTGCTGCATCTACTTCGGGATCTTCCTGGTCACCGTGTGGCCGCTGCTTGCCGGCATCGAGTGGCTGCGCGCACGTCCGGTGTTGTCGCGGGCCACCCTGGCGCGGGTCGCCGTGGCCATCGGTCTGGCCGGAATTGTGGCCGGCGCATACGCCGTGCCCTATCAGCGCGCGCGAAAAATCGTCGGCGATCGCGACGACGCCGAAACCAGTCGCTACAGCGCCACGCTCAGTGCCTATGCGGTGTCACCGCCCTCGAGCCTGTTCTGGGGCTGGACAGGACGCGAAGACGACGCCGAACGCCGGCTGTTCCCGGGGCTCCTTGGCGCGTCGCTGGCGGTGACGGCGCTGGCCACGCCAGCGGCGCCGTGGACGCTGGCGCTGGCGGCGACGACCGTATTTGCAGCCGATGCATCGACCGGCGCCAACGGCTTCACCTATCCGTGGCTACGTCGTCTGGCGCCGCCCTACCGCGGGCTCCGCGTGGCGACGCGCTTCGGCGCGGTCACCCTGATGGGCGTGGCCCTGCTCGCCGCCCTCGGCTGCGCCCGGCTGGCGCGCGATCTCGGCCAGTGGCGCGGCGCCAGAACGGCGGCCACCGTGCTGCTCCTGCTGGCGGTGGTGGAGTGCGCGGCGTCGGTGTCGATCCGCACGCTGCCGCATCGCGCGCCCTCGGTCTACGCGATGCTCGCCGCCCTGCCGCCAACGGTGATCGTGCATGCGCCGTTGCCCTATCCCAACACCCTGCCCGGCGCCGAAGCCAACTTCCTCTACTTTGCGCAGTACCACCATCATGCGCTGCTCAACGGCAACAGCGGCTTCTATCCGCCCAGCTATCTGCTGATGCTGGAGCGGGCCCGACAGTTCCCCGACGATCGGGCCCTCGAGGCGCTGCGCAACGCCGGTGCCGAATACCTGCTCGTGCACGAGCAGTACTATCCCAGCCGCGAGGCGTTCGCGCGCGTGTCGGTGGCGCTCGAAGCGCGTCACGACGTGACCGCGCTGGGCACGTGGAGCGACGACCGCGGGGTGGTGCGGGTCTACCGGATCGTGCCGTAAGCGCGGCGGGCGGGCTACTTCTTGGGGCGAATCGGGAACGCCGTTTCCAGATCCTCGGCTGGACGCGGAATCACGTGCACGCCGATCAACTCACCGACGCGGCGGGCCGCGGCCGCGCCGGCATCGGTGGCGGCCTTCACCGACCCGACATCGCCGCGCACGATGGCCGTGACCAGCCCGGCGTCGACCTTCTGCCAGCCGACAAAGACCACGTTGGCGGTCTTGAGCATGGCGTCGGCGGCCTCGACCATGCCGACGTAGCCGCGCGTTTCCACCATGCCGAGGGCCTGGCCGGTGATCGTGTCGTCGTTCACGTCTGTTCCCTTCTGTCGCGTCATCAGCCGCCTACTGCACGCGGCCGCGGGCTGCGATCGGCAGCACGTTCACCACGTCGAGGCCGTGCACCAGCCACGCTTCGTCGACCAGGTTGGACACGACGCACGCATGATTGGGCAGCACCCGCACCCGGTCGCCCGGCTTCAGCGGCGCGGCGCCCGGGCCGACGCGCACGGTCGCATGTTCCTCCGAGAGTCGTTCGACGTGCAAGTGCGCATCGGGCTCCTCACCCTCGTGCGGCGCGAGGTGGCGATACACGTCGCCATGGCCAGGCGCGGCCGCGAAGCCGCGCGCGCCATCGGCCGCCAGCGTCTTGCTGCCGCAGTCGAGCACGACCCGGTCGGCCGTGGGCGCGCTCACCACGGTGGCGAGCACGGTGAGGGCGCAGTCGTCGCGTCCAGCGGCGCCCAATCCGACCATGGTGCGATCGAAGTAGGCGTAGTTGCCGGGCCGGTACTCGGTGAAGGTGCCGCGGGCCACGCGCAGCGAGTGGCGGGCCGGCGGCGTGGCGCCGGCGCTCACCTCGCCGATGGCGATGCCGTCGCCGCGCGCGGCGTTGGCGACCGCTGCCATCACGTCGCGCTCGGCGGTAGCCATCGCGGCCAGCTCGGCGTCGGAATGCGCATGGTAGGTGTGACCGGCGTGACTGAGGATGCCGGCCAGACGCAGACCCGGCATCGCCGCCACCTCGCGCAGGAACGGCACCGCGTCGAGCGGATCGCACGAGATGCCGCAGCGGTGGAAGCCGACGTCGATCTTGACCAGCACTTCGACCAGGCTGCCAACCGCCGTCATGGCCTGCGACCAGCCGCGGGCCACGTCGATGTGGTCGACCACAAACGACAGGCGGACGCGCGCCTGCAGCGCCAGCACGCGCGCCGCCTGCTCCGGCTGCAACGGATACGGCAGGCGGATGTCGGCCACGCCAGCGGCGGCGAAGACCTCGGCCTCCCCCA
>JBDTWC010000045.1:0-9535 GCA_040006875.1 Acidobacteriota bacterium
CCGCGCGCGTCCAGCGCCCACCGTCACCGCCCGTCACCGAGAACTGCACACCATGCAGGTGGATCGGATGATTCCACATCGACAAATTGCCCATGCGGATCCGTACACGCTCGCCGCTGCGCGCCACGAGGGGCTCGATCGCGGGCCAGGTCTTGCTGTTGAACGTCCACAGATCGAATTCCAGCATGATGCTGGGATCGGGTCGGTAGGTGCCGGGGTGCAGCGCCCAGTTGTGCAGCAGGAAGGCGTAATCGCGGTCGATCTTCACGGCCTCAGCGTCGCGCGGGTGGATGATGAAGAGGCCCATCATGCCGTAGGCCAGCTGCGTCATTTCATCGGCGTGCGGGTGGTACATGTGTGAGCCGTGCTGCACCAGCGTGAACTCGTAGGCGAAGGTCTCGCCGGGCGCGATGTGCGGTTGGCTGAGGCCGCCGACGCCGTCCATGCCGCTGGGCAGAATCAGTCCGTGCCAGTGGATGGTCGTCGGCTCTTTCAGGTGGTTGGTGACGAAGATCCGAACACGGTCACCTTCCAGCGCCTCGATCGTCGGCCCGGGTGTGCCGCCGTTGTAACCCCAGCAGGTGGCTTTCGACCCGGGCGCGAACTCGTGCACGACTTCTTCGGCCACGAGATGGAACTCCTTGACCCCGCCCTTCATGATCCACGGCAGTGTCCAGCCGTTGAGGGTGTGCACCGGCACGTAGCGGCCGTCGTGCGGCACCGGCGGGGGCGGCGGTTCCTGCGTGCCGGAACTGAAGGGCGGCGCGGCAGGCGGCGCGCCATGACCGGCGTGTTCCGATTGTGTCTGCGCGGCCGACACGCGGAAGACGGGCAGCGTCTGGGCGAGCGCGGTCGCCCCGACACCGGCCAGCAGCTTGCGTCGCGTGACCTTCATCGCAGAACTCCTTCAGTGGGCGTAGGCACGAGCCGGTCTTTGGCCGCGGATGTCGACCCAGGTGGCTGTGCTTCGCTCGGCAGCCTGGCGCCGACCGCCCGCATCAACGCCACGCGCGCCAGCCAATAATCGCGCACCGACTCCAGGTAGCTCTGGTAGGCGTCGAACTCCTGCCGCTTGGCCTGAACCAGCTCGAAGACGCCGATGATCATGTAGTTCTGCTGCTCCTGGCTGCGCGCGACCACGCTCTCCCGCTGCGGAATGAGGGCGTCGCGATGCGTCGTGACGATCTCGCGCAGGATGCGCACCCGCTCGACGCCCAGGCGCACGGCGTTGCTGGCGGCCACCTCGCGCTCGGCCAGTCGGGCCCGCGACTGGGCCAGGAGCGCCTCGACGCGCGCGACCCGGGCCTGCCCCTGATTGAAGATCGGCAGCTCGAGATTGAGCGTCGGGCCGGTGATCCGCTGGCCATCGAGTTCCGTCTCGCGCTCGTAGCCGATCTCGGTGCCGCCGAGCAGGCGAAAGCGTCTGGTCGTGGCCACCGCGCCTTCCATCACGACCACCTCTTGGCGGGCGGCGAGGAGTTGTAGATTCGCGCCCTCGCTCAACGTCCGTAGCTGGTCGGCGTCGTCCTCTGCGACGACCGGCGGGGGCAGCTGCGCACTGGCCGGCCATTCGGCGTCCGCGCCCGACAGCCCGATCAGGGTGTTGAGGTCGAGCCGGGCGCGTGCGGCGCCGGCGCTGGCCCGGGCGGCGTCGATCCGCGCCTGGCTGGCGGCGGCCTGCTCCTGCTTGAGCTGCAGCTCGGTGATGTTGCCGGCGTCGAAGAAGCGTTGCGCCAGCTCCGCCGAGGTTGCTTGGGCGCCGGCCACGGTGACCCGCATGTCCGCCACTTGCTGCGCGCCCACGTAGTCGTACCAGCCGGCCTCCACGTCGGCGGTCACCGCGAGGATCGACGCGGCGATCTCCCGCTTGGCCCGTTCCGCATCGGCGCGCGCCAGTTTGATGCGCGACGGCAGCACCAGCAGGTCCACGAGTGGCATGGCCAGGCCGAGACTGAGCTGCGTGCCTCCGCCGGCGCCTCGCAAGCGCGCCGCGGTAAAGCGCGGGTTGGCCACTTGGATGGCCTCCTGAACATCGGCGCGCACCAGGCCGAGACGCGCGTATTCCTGTTGCAGGCGCGGACTGCGCAGCAGTGCCATCTGCACGGCCGTGGTCGGCGTCATCGGCTGTTCGCGCAGCAGCGCGGCCTCAGCCCCGGAGGTGGTGGAGGACACCCATTGCAGCGCAGGGTCGCTGCGCGAGGCGAGCAGCGCGTTGGTGTCGAGCCGCCCGCGATCCGGGCCCAGCGTGGCGCAGGCTCCGAGGGCCACCGATAGGACAGGAGCCATCACCGCGACGAAATATCGAGATCTCACGAACATCCACCCTTCAGGGATCGCCGGGCGCAACAAGCCCGGGGATCGGTCCACTGACCGCATGCTGAGGAAATGTCAGATTGCGCGGACGCGCCCGAGAGGAGGGATCAGACCCGAAGCACGATCGGTGCGCGTGCCGGCGGTGGTGGTGCCACAGGATGCGGGATGGCGGCGGAGCGTTGCTGGGCGAACGGCGCAAAGAGCGGAGCGGAGATGGGAGCCTCTGTCGCCGCCAACGTCCCCATTTCAGCGCGGGCGGCCGCACCCGAGGCGCCGACCAGGGAGACGGTGCTGGAGCAGCAGTTGTGATCGGCGCTATTCAGCGCAGGCGCATCGCTCGGCAGGGCGGTATGCGCGGGTGCGTGCTGATGCGCACGGGCATCGTGATGACTCGAGGCTGGCGCGCCCGGCGTCGACGGCGTGTTCACCGGCATCGAGTGGTGTGACGAAGTGTGGGCCATCCCTGGCAGGCACAGCGCCGCGCACACCGCAGCCATCGCTGGCGTGCCGGCCAGCACGACGATGACCACAAGGCCTACGGCACGATGTGTCCAGGACCCCACGGTCCGAGTATATGCCCGATTCCTCCATCCGCCGCGGGCGCGGGTCGACGTGGCGGCGTGCGCGTCGACCCTCACAGGTCCTGCCGCCTCAGGCGAAGCGCATTGCCGATCACGGACACCGAGCTGAACGTCATCGCCGCGCTGGCGATCATCGGGCTCAGCAGCAGCCCGAAGAACGGGTAGAGCACGCCGGCGGCCACCGGCACGCCGAGCACGTTGTAGACGAACGCGAAGAAGAGATTCTGGCGGATGTTGCGCATCGTCGCCCGGCTCAGCCTCCGGGCGCGCACGAGTCCCCGCAAGTCGCCCTGCACGAGGGTCACGCCAGCGCTCTCCATGGCCACGTCGGTGCCGGTTCCCATGGCCACGCCCACATCGGCCTGTGCGAGCGCGGGCGCGTCGTTGATGCCGTCCCCCGCCATGGCTACCTTGCGCCCTTCTGCCTGCAGCCGCTTCACGACGGCCGCTTTCTGTTCGGGCAGCACCTCCGCCTCCACGACGTCGATGCCGACGGCACGCGCGACGGCCTCGGCCGTCACCCGACTGTCGCCGGTGAGCATCACGATCCGCAAACCCTCGTCATGCAGCGCTTTGATCGCCTCCACGGTCGTGGCCTTGACGCGATCCGCCACGCCCACCAATCCGGCATAGACGCCATCGACCGCCACGAACATCACGGTTTCGCCGTTGCGGCGCAGCTCGTCGGCACGCCCCGTCGACGCCACGGTCGCGCCCACTTCGGTCAGCATCGCCGCGTTGCCGATCGCCACCGTGCGTCCATCGACCACACCGACGACGCCCTTCCCCGTCACGGAACGGAAGTCGGTCACCGGACCCGTCTGGAGGCCCCGTTCGTCCGCACCGCGGACGATGGCGGCCGCCAGCGGATGCTCGCTGACCTTCTCGAGGCTCGCGACGAGCCGAAGCAACATGGGCTCGTCAATCGGAGCCTCGGGAACGACGGTCGTCAGGGCCGGCTTGCCCTCCGTCAGCGTGCCGGTCTTGTCGACCACCACGGTGTCGACCCGCTCCAGCACCTCGAGCGCTTCGGCGTTGCGCAGCAGGACGCCCAACTCGGCGCCGCGACCGGTGCCGACCATGATCGACATGGGCGTGGCCAAGCCCAGCGCGCACGGACACGCGATGATCAACACCGCGACGGCGTTCACGAGCGCGTGGGCCAGGCGCGGCTCCGGCCCCCAGATGGCCCACACCGCGAAGGTCACGACGGCGGCCAGGATCACGGCCGGCACGAACCAGCCGGCCACGGTGTCGGCCAGCCGCTGGATCGGCGCACGGGAGCGCTGTGCCTCGCCGACCAGTGTGACGATCTGCGCGAGCAGGGTGTCGCTGCCGACGCGCTGCGCTTCCATCACGAAGGTGCCGGTGCCGTTGACCGTGCCGCCAGTGACCTTATTGGTGGCGGCCTTCTCCACGGGGATGGGTTCGCCCGTCACCATCGACTCGTCGACCGTGGTCGTACCGTCGGTGACGACGCCGTCCACGGGCACGCGCTCGCCCGGCCGCACGCGCAACCGGTCGCCGACCGTCACGTGCTCGAGCGGCACATCCTGCTCAGCCCCCGCGGCATCGATCCGCCGTGCCGTCGTGGGTGTGAGGCCCAGCAGCTTCTTGATCGCCGAGCTGGTTTGACTCCGTGCTCGCAGTTCGAGCACCTGGCCGAGGAGCACCAGCACGACGATCACGGCGGCCGGCTCGAAGTAGACGCCGATCTGATCGCCGTGCGTGCGGAACGATGCGGGAAACAGGCCCGGTGCCAGCGTGGCAACCACGCTGAAGCCGTAGGCAGACCCAACCCCCAGAGCGATCAGCGTGAACATGTTCAAGTGACGGTTCACCACCGACGCCCAGCCGCGGACGAAGAAGGGCCAGCCGCCCCACAGGACGACCGGCGTCGCCAGCAGGAACTGCGACCATGTCATCCACGCGGGCGACAACACATGCTGCAGCGGTTGGCCGGGCAGGACATCCGAAATCATGAACGCCAGGATGGGCACCGTGATTCCGAGGGACCACCAGAACCGGCGCGTCATGTCGTCGAGCTCGGGGTTCTGCTCGTCGAGGGTGACCTCCCGGGGCTCCAGTGCCATGCCGCAGATCGGGCATGCACCCGGCCCGTCGCGAACGACCTCGGGATGCATCGGGCAGGTGTATTCGCGCGCGTCCGCGTGCGGGTGGTCGTGCGGCGCGGCCGGCGCGGGGTGCAGATAGGACTGGGGGTTGGCGTCGAACTTCGTCTTGCAACCCTTCGAGCAGAAGGAGTACGTCTGGCCCTGGTACTGACTCGTACCCGCGGCCTTGCCCGGGTCCACCTGCATTCCGCACACTGGATCTGTCATCGGCACTCTCTTTCTACCCTCCTTCACGCAACCGCCGCTGTTTCATTACAGACAGGTCTTTTCAGGGTTTCCTGCACGAGCAGTCGACACATCCGTGTTCGGCGCACGTCCCGCAGGACGCCGCGACCTGCCGCCGCAGCGCTTGGCGAGCCCGGAAGAGCCGGACACCTGCGTTCGACGTCGACAGGCCCACAGCCTGCGCGAACGCCTTGACGGAGCTGTCCTGGACATCGACCGCCTGTAGGACCTGGGCGTACTCCGGCTTCAGGGTCTTGGCCAAGCGCGCCACGCAGGCGCAGATCTCGCGCTGCAGCTCTTCGGGTGGCTGGTCTGCATTGCTCAGTTCCTGCGCGAACGCGCCCAGGGCTCGCGCCTCGGCCCCTTTGCGCCGATGATGGTCGATCGCGGCATTCCGGAGCACGCGGTAGAACCACGGCACCAGGGCTTCGTCGGGCATGTCGGACAGGCGGTCCAGGTTGCGCGTGAAGGCGTCCTGCAGGAGGTCTTCGGCCAGTGCCCGGTCGCCAACGCGCCTCTCGAGGAATCGCAGGAAGGCCCGATGGTTCTCGACCAGCACGCTGGCTACTCGGGAGCGATCGTCCGTCGAATCTGGCTCATCGTTGCGCGGCTCCGTCATACGCGCAGTATAGGCACCAGTCCCCGGCCCCGGTTGACAACTCGGCCGTCCGGCTCGCCTATGATGGCGGCCTATGAAGCCACTGATGCTTGCGGTCGCTCTCTCCGCGGGATTCGGAGCGGTGTCGGCGACGCAGATTCCCACCGCCACCTCGGCCGACTGGCGGCCCACGATTACGCCGGTGACAGCGCCCTCAGGCGCGAGCAGCGCCCAGCCGCAGATGACCGTCTCGCCTCGTGGCATCCTCCTCAGTTGGATCGAACGAGCCGGCACGCGGGCCACGCTCAAGTTCGCCGAGCGCACGCCCAGTGGCTGGTCGCCCGCGATCACTGCCGCGGCCGGAGACGACTGGTTCGTCAACTGGGCCGACGTGCCGTCGGTGCTGCGACTCGACGACGGGACGCTGGCGGCGCACTGGCTGCAGAAGAGCGGCGCTGAGACCTACGCCTACGACGTCCGCCTGGCGCACTCGAAGGACGACGGGCGCACGTGGTCGGCGTCGTTCACGCCCCACCACGACGGCTCCAAGCGTGAGCACGGCTTCGCCTCCCTCTTCCAAATGCCCGGCGCCGGACTCGGCCTTATCTGGTTGGACGGCCGCGCGATGGGATCGGCCGAAGGTCACGATGCGCACGGGGCCAGCGAAGGCGCGATGAGCGTGCGCTTCGGCACCTTCGACACGGCGTGGCAGCAGACGAGCGAGATGCCGGTGGACCTGCGGGTGTGCGAGTGCTGCCCCACGACCGCCGCGATGACGAGCGACGGACCGATCGTGGCCTACCGCAACCGGAGCGAGGACGAGATCCGCGACATCTACGTGTCGCGTCTGGACAGCGGGAAGTGGACCGAACCCACGCCTGTGCACGCCGACAACTGGACGATCGCGGCCTGCCCAGTGAACGGCCCGATGCTGAGCGCTCGCGGGCGCAGCGTTGTGCTGTCCTGGTTCACCGTGAAGGACGACGTTGGCCATGCGTACGCGGCCTTCTCGTCGGACGCCGGTCGGACGTTCGGCGCTCCGATTCGCCTTGACGAGGCGTCGGCGCTCGGGCGCGTGGACGTGGCGCTGTTGCCGGATGGGTCGGCCGTGGCGACGTGGATCGAGTTTGCCGACCAACGTTCGTCGTTCGCGGTTCGCCGGGTGGAGGCGTCGGGCCGCACGTCGCCAGTTACCTCTGTGACGGCAATCGCGGGCGCCCGAGCCAGCGGGTATCCGCGCATGGCCGTTGACCGCGACGAGTTGGTCTTCGCATGGACGGAGACCGACGGCGGTCAGGCGATGGTCAAGACCGCGGTGGCGAAGGCCCCACTCACGGCCTCGTCCTCGCGATAGCCGGCCGGCTACGCCTGGGCCACGGAGCGGCCGGCCCGTTCCGGCTTTGCGACGCGGGCCCTGGCCAAGGCACGTGTGCGATTCGCGACAGTCCGGACCATGCGCGTTGTGGAACGCTTGGCCTCTGAGTTGGACAGTCCCGCTCTGAAGGAGTCAGGCATGAGCATGAACAGAATGACCACGGCGATGCTGGTGGGTTGCGCCCTGCTGGTAGCCTCCGCAGGACCCGGCCTCGCTGGGCAAGCGCACGACCCGCAGCACGCGGCAACCGACCAGGCCAAGGCGCCTGCCGACATGGCGGCCAAAGACCACGCCATGATGGCGGACCACGAGAAGATGATGACCGCCATGAAGGCCGCCGATCAACGGCTCGATACCCTCATCACCACGATGAACGCCGCCACGGGCATGGCGCAGCCGGCGGCGACCGCCGCGGTCGTCACCGAAATGGTGGCCCAGAGCCGGACGATGCGCGAGAACATGATGAAGTCGCAGCAGAGCATGATGGCCCACATGATGGAGCACATGCAGGCGGGGCCGTCTTCGATGGCGGCGTGCCCGATGATGCCGAAGCCCATGCCCGACAAGACCCCCTGAAAGGTCGCGGCGCGCGGTCTGGGCCGCGCGGCTTCGGCCGGCGTCGCGCGAAAACCAAAGTTCGCTGAGCCCGTGGGCCTGAGCAATTTGGGGCGCCGGCACAGCGGAATTTCCGGCGAACATGGGTGAAAACCCGCTGTACTCCCGGCAGCGTCAAATCGTTCAAGGCCCACCCGCTGACGATTCAGCACGGATCTGATCCTTGGAGAGTGGCACCTGTCTTGCCTCTACCTCGACGAGCGTAGTCGTGTTTCGAGCAACCCTCCTATCCATCGTCGTCTTGTTTGCCGCTGGGCCCAGCGCCTCGCTGCTGTGCAAGGCGTGGTGCGAGCCTCAGGGAGCTGCCGCACGCGGCTGCCATCAACAGCCCGCCCCCAACTCGACCAGTGTCGCCGGGCGCCATTCCTGTCAGGACGGCACGCCGGGAAGCAGTGCGGTCGTGAAAGAGGACCTGCGCCGCCTAGCATCGGCTGACGGGGCGGGCAGCGGAATTGTCGTCGCGCATCTTCAGCTCGCGCTTGAGGCGTCGCGGGAGCGCCCCTTTGACGCTTACCGAAGACCGCCGTCCGCACTGAAGCGCCCACTGTCGATGCCCCTGCGTATCTGATTCCTCCCGGCCGCCGGCGGTCCTCACGCGCGACCGCCTCCCTACGGCCCCGGCCTCTCCGCTCACAACCTAGCACTGGGTCTGCGTGCTCGACGCACGCGTAACGCCCCTCCGCCCTATTCCGGCATACGTCGGACGCATGCGCGCGAGGGGCGAGAAGCCTGCTTGCAGAGTTGCTTGCCCGACGCTCATAGCCGAGGAATCCCATGCGCACGTCACTGTTGTCGCTCATGCTGGCGCTGTTGCCATCCCTGGCGCTGGCCCAAGGGCTAGCCCCGCCGCCGGCGGCGCCCACACGCCTGGCGGATCTCGTCTCGCAACTGGAATCCGCCAACCCGGACCTGTCGGCTGCCCGCTGTGAGGTCGACGCGTCGGTGGCGCGCATCCGGCCCGCCGGGGCCCCGCCAGACCCGACGATTTCGGCCGGCTACATGAGCGGATTCCTGCGACCGCCGTTTTACCCCTCGGCCGACACGCCGGAGGGCCGGTGGCAGTTCGGCATGACGCAGGAGCTTCCCTATCCGGGGAAGCTGGCCATCCGCACCCGCATCGCCTCGACCGCCGCCGACCGCGCCCGGTGGGCCGTGGAGGCGCGGCGCGTGCAGCTCGTCGCGGAGCTCAAGTCGGCCTATGTCGAGTTGGTGCGCGTCGACCGCACGCAGGCCGTGCTCGACCGCACGAGGCAGGTGCTCGGGCAAGCGCGAGAAGCGGCCGGAGCCCGGTTTCGCGTTGGCCGTGGACCGCAACAGGACGTGTTGCGCGCCCAACTCGAGATTTCTCTACTGATCGAGCGGGTGACGGTGCTGCACCGCGAGCGGGCCATGGTGCTCGGCGCCGCCAACGCCTTGCTGGCTCGTCCGGCGGATACCCCTCTCGCATCGACGCTCGCTTTCGAGGTGGCGCCGCCGGAGCACAGGCTCGACGAACTCCAGGCGCTGGCGCAGGAGCGCAATCCGCTCGTCGAGCGCGACGCGCGCCAGATCGACACCGCGCAGCAGGGGCTGGCCCTGGCCCGCACAGCGGTGCTCCCCGATTTCGGCGTCAACGTCGTGACGCAACGCCGCGTCGGCGACATGCCGTGGATGTACGGCGTGGACGTGATGGTAAAGGTGCCGCTCTTCTGGC
>JBDTWC010000046.1:0-9338 GCA_040006875.1 Acidobacteriota bacterium
GATGATTCCGATCAACCTGGCGATCATCGGCGCCGGCGCGCAGGCCGGCTCGCGCCAGCGCGGCTTCCTGCTCGGGCTCACCTACGGCGGCGCGATGGCGTTGGTCTACGGCGTGCTCGGCCTGGTCGTCGTGCTCACGGCCAGCACCTTCGGCACAATCAACGCCTCACCGTGGTTCAATCTCGGCATCGCGGTGCTGTTCGTGGCGTTGGCACTGGCCATGTTCGACGTGTTCGAGATCGACTTCTCACGCTTCTCTGCCGCCCTGGGCGGTGGCGCGTCGCGCGGCACGTTCACGCTGGCGTTCACGATGGGTGCGGTAGCGGCGCTGCTCGCCGGCGCGTGTGTGGCGCCGGTCGTGATCCAGGTGGTGCTCTTTGCGAGCAACCTCTACGCCACGGGTACGAGCGCAGCGCTGGCGCTGCCGTTCTTCCTCGGCATCGGCATGGCCATTCCCTGGCCGATTGCCGGGGCCGGGCTGGCCTCACTGCCCAAGCCCGGGCCGTGGATGGTGCGGGTGAAGCAGGGGTTCGGTGTGCTCATCCTCGGCACTGCCGTCTACTACGGCTATCTCTCCTACGAGCTCTTCGCCAATCGGTGGGTCGATGCCGGGGACGTGTCGTCGAGCGTCGAGGAAAAGCTTAAGGAAGGTTGGCATGCCTCGCTCGCCGAAGGCCTGGCGGTAGCGGAGCGCGAAGGCAAGCCGGTGCTCATCGACATGTGGGCCACGTGGTGCAAGAACTGCCTCACCATGGACAAGACCACGCTTGCCGATCCGGCGATCATCAAGTCGCTCGAGGGCTACGTGAAGGTGAAGTTCCAGGCCGAGCGGCCCGACGAAGCGCCGGCGGCCGAGCTCATGAAGCGCTTCAAGGCCGTGGGCCTGCCCGCCTACGCGATCCTCAGGCCCGGCGCCGCCAAGACGGCCGCGACCAATTGAGATGAGGCTGCCGGCCGCGGCGCTCCTGGCGTGCGGCTGGCTCACGATCGCGGCGTTCGCGACCGCGCAGACGGCCACATCCCTGGCTCCGCCGAAGCCCGCCCCCGCGGCGAAACCTGCGCTCGCGCAACCGACCGCCGTCGCCGACATCGAGGCGCAGCTCGCGTTTCTGCGCACGGCATCGGTGGTGTCGAGTCGGAAGATCGGCAAAGGCGTCACGGGCGCACTGCGCGTGACGCTGCGCGACGGCGCCAAGACGCACGACGCCGCGTTCCAGGCGGTCGCGAGCCAGAGCTCGGGCACTTCCCTCCAGCAGTCGACGCGTCGCACTGGCGCGTTCCTGTTCGTCGATCACTACCGCTACAACATCGCGGCCTGGCAACTGGCCCGGCTGCTCGGCCTGGCGGCGATGATGCCGCCCACGGTGGAACGCCAGATCGATGGCCGCACCGGCGCACTGGCGTGGTGGGTCGACGACGTGTTGATGGACGAAGAGGCGCGGCAGAAGTCGAACGCGCTTCCGCCCGGCGGGTCGATTGAGTTGGCGCAGATGTTCGGCCGCATGTACGTGTTTGCGGCCCTCGTCCGCGACACCGATCGCAACCAGGGGAACGCCGTCTTCACCACCGACTGGCGGCTGGTGATGCTCGACTTCACGCGCGCCTTCCGCTTGCAGCACGAGCTGCTCAAAGCCGAAGATCTCGGCGCGATCGACCGCCGTCTCTTCGCCGCCCTGCGCGCGCTCACCGTCGACCAGGTGGAGGCCGGCGTCGAGCACTGGCTCACGTCCGGGGAGGTCGAGGCCGTGATGGCCCGCCGCGACCTGCTGGTGCAGCACTTCGAGCGCCGCATCGCACTGCGCGGCGAGGCCGGCGTGCTCTACTGACGGGGCGGCTCATCCAAATCACAAGCCCTCCTTCGGGGGGCGCCGCAGCGCTCCACAGCCATTCGAAGCTGGTATCATTCGGCGGCGGACCAACATGCATATGCGGCGATTCCTTCGGGGCGCGATGGCGGTGGCGGTAGTGATGGGCGTCACCTCAGTGGCCGGGCAATCGAGCGCGCCAGCGCGGGTTCCCGCACGCCCAGTGGCGGTCAAGCGCGCCACGCCGCCGAATGTCGCGCCGGCGCCCGTAGCGTCGCATCCCACGGCAGGCGTCGCCGCAGCCGACGTGGCGGCCGAACAGGCCCTCGTCACCTCGTCGTGCGTGGGTTGCCACAACGATCGCGCCAAGGCCGGCGGGCTCTCGTTGCAGAGTTTCGACGTGGCCAAGGCCGGTGAGCACGCCGAGGTCGCTGAGAAGATGATCCGCAAGCTCCGTGCCGGCCAGATGCCGCCGGCCGGCAGCAAGCGTCCCGACGAGGCAGCCATCACGCGCCTGGCCGATGCGCTCGAGCGCGCGGCCGACGCCGCGGCCGGCGAGGTCGCTCCCGGACGGCGCACGTTCCAGCGCCTGAACCGCACCGAGTACTCGCGCGCCGTGCGCGACCTGGTTGATCTCGAGGTGAACGCTGGCGACTACCTGCCGCTCGACACCAAGAGCGCGAACTTCGACAACATCGCCGACGCGCAGCTCATGTCGGCCACGGCGATGCAGTCGTACCTGACCGCAGCGGCCGAGATCAGCCGCCTGGCGGTGGGCGACCGCACTGCCACCGCGCGCGAAGTCACCTTCCCGGTGTCGCGGTGGACGTCGCAGCGCGAGCAGGTCGAGGGCGCGCCCTACGGTACCCGCGGCGGCCTGTCGGTGATGAACACCTTCCCGGCCGACGGTAATTATCGCTTCCGCGTGTCCTTCTATCACGAGACGACCGGCGCTCTGTACGGCAACGGCCGCGCCGCGCTGCACACGGCGCAGGCGCCCGAGCAGGTCGAGTTCTCGATCGACGGCGCGCGCGTGGCCCTGCTCGACGTCGATCGCTGGATGAGCAGCTCCGACCCCGACGGCGTCGACCTGCGCACCGAGCCGGTGGCGATCACGGCTGGGCCGCACCGGGTGTCGGCGGCCTTCATACGCCGCTTCGAAGGGCCGGTGCAGGATCTGATCACGCCGCTCGACTGGTCGATCGCCTCGACCAGCATCGCCGATGCCTACGGCTTTACCACCTTGCCGCACCTGATGGACATGGCCATCACCGGGCCGTTCCAGACGACCGGGATCTCGGCCACGCCGAGCCGCGCGAAGATCTTCATGTGCCAGCCGAAGTCGGCCGCGCAGCAGACGCAGTGTGCGCACCAGATCGTATCGACGCTGGCCTCGCAGGCGTTCCGGCGCCGCGCCACCGAGCGCGACGTGAATGCGCTGATGACTCTCTACCGCAAGGGCGCCGCTGACGGCGGGTTTGAAGAGGGCGTGCGCATGGCGCTCGAAGGGGTACTGGCCAGCCCCCGCTTCGTCTTCCGCTTCGAGGAGCCGCCGACCACCGGGCGCATCGGCCAGAGCTACGCCATCAGCGACGTCGATCTGGCCTCGCGTCTGTCGTTCTTCCTGTGGGCCTCGGGGCCCGACGAGGAACTGACCCGCGTGGCCGAGGCCGGCCGCTTGTCGCGTCCGGCGGAACTCGACGCACAGGTGACGCGCATGCTCGCCGACCCGCGGGCCGACGTGCTCGGCGCACGCTTTGCCGGACAGTGGCTGCGCTTGCAGGACCTCGACAAGATCAATCCCGACGTGCGCTTCTATCCCGACTTCGACGACCAGCTGAAGCAGTCGATGCGGCGCGAGACGGAGACCTTCTTCACGCGCCTGCTGCGCGACAACCGACCGATCACCGAGCTCTTCACCGCCAACTACACCTACGTCGACGAGCGGCTGGCGCATCACTACGGGTATCCGGGTATCGTCGGACCCGAGATGCGGCGCGTTGCGTATCCCGACCGTCGCCGTCGCGGCATCCTCGGCCATGGCAGCGTGCTCACGCTCACGTCGGAAGCGGAGCGCACCTCGCCGGTGTTGCGCGGCAAGTGGGTGATGGAGGTGCTGCTCGGTACGCCTCCGCCCCCGCCCCCGCCGAACATCCCGGCGCTCGACGAGACGCCCGACTCGGAAGGCGGGCGCATGCGCACGGTGCGCGAGCGGATGGAGCAGCATCGCAAGAACCCGGCGTGCATGTCGTGCCATCGGATGATCGATCCGATTGGCCTGGCGCTCGAGAACTTCGACGTGACCGGTGCGTGGCGCATCAAGGACAACGGCATGCCGGTCGATCCAGCCAGCAGCCTCTACGACGGCACGCCGCTTGCGAGCGCCGCCGACTTGCAGGACGCGCTCATGAAGCGCTCGAACGTGCTGGTGCAGAACTTCGCCGAGAACCTGGCGACCTACGCCCTGGGCCGCCGCTTGAGCGCCGGTGACATGCCGATGGTGCGCCGCGTGGTGCGCCAGGCCGCCACCGCCAACGACACGCTGGCGGCGTTCGTGCACGGCATCGTGCAGACGCCGGCTTTTCGCATGAAGGCGGCCGACCTGGCCGCGCCGACCACCGGGGCCGCCGGCCAACGCTAGGCGCGGTCGAGACCGAGGAGAGATCGATGTCGTTCATCACTGGAAAGCACGTGGCGCGCCGGACGATGTTGCGGGGGCTGGGCGCCACCGTGGCCTTGCCGTTCCTCGACGCGATGGTACCCGCGCGCGGTCTGTTCGCCGGCTCGGTCACGGCCGCGTCGCTCGATCGTCCGCGGCTCGTCACCATCGAGATGGTGCACGGCTCGGCCGGCAGCAGCCCGTGGGGCGCTGAGCAGCACCTGTGGTCGCCGGTGGCGGCGGGGCAGGACTTCGACCTGACCCCGACCTCGCTCAGCCCGCTCGAGAGCTACCGCAAGTACCTGACCATCGTGAGCGACACCGATGTGCGCAACGCCGAAGCGATCACGCAGCCGGAAATCGGCGGCGACCACTTCCGCTCGAGCGCCGTGTTCCTGACCCAGGCGCATCCGCGGCAGACCGAGAGTTCCGACGTACGCGCCGGCGTATCGATGGATCAGCTCTACGCCCAGCGCTTCGGCCAGGACACGCCAATTCCGTCGATGCAGTTGTGCATCGAGAACGTCGACCAGGCGGGCGGCTGCGCCTACGGTTACTCGTGCGTCTACACCGACATGATCAGCTGGTCGTCGCCGACCGAACCGCTGCCCATGATTCGCGATCCGCGCATGGCCTTCGATCAGCTGTTCGGCGCCGGCGGCTCGACCAAGGAACGCACCGCGCGCCGCAAGTCCACGGCCAGCGTGCTCGACTACGTGACCGGCCAGGTGGCCGAGCTGAATCGCACGCTCGACCCGAGCGACCGCCAGCGCATGGGCCAGTATCTCGACAACGTTCGCGAGATCGAGCGCCGCATCCAGCGCGTCGAGGCCAGGAACGGCGACGGTGAGGAACGGCAGCTGCCCGGCGCGCCATCGGGCGTGCCCGATTCCTTCGACGAGCACGTAAAGCTGATGTTCGACCTGCAGGCCCTGGCCTTCCAGGCCGACGTCACCCGCGTGTTCTCGTTCAAGATGGGGCGCGACGCCTCGAGCCGCGTCTACCCGGAGAGCGGCGTGTCGAAGGGCTTCCACCCGTCGTCGCACCACGGCAACAAGCCGGCCGCGGTCACTGAGTTCGCGCAGATCAACCGCTATCACGTGAGCCTGCTCCCCTACTTCATGGAGAAGCTCGGGGCGATTCAGGAAGGCGGGCAGTCGCTGCTCGACAAGAGCCTGATCGTCTACGGCTCGCCGATGGGCGACGGCAACGTGCACAACCACAAGCGTTGCCCGCTCGTCCTGCTCGGCGGCGCGCAGGGTCGCCTGAAGGGCAACCTGCACCATCGCGCCGACGCCGGCACGCCGATGGCCAACGTGATGCTGAGCGCGCTGCACATGTCGGGCCTCGACGACCTGACGCAGTTCGGCGACTCGACCGGTTCCTTCTCGCTGTAGCTGCTGGAGCGTCACGCATGACCCGATCCCATCGCTGCCTCACCGCCGTCGTGGCGACCTTGTCGGTGGTCGCCATGGCGGCGCCGCTCCACGCCGGCAGGGGCGCGCAACGCGCGTCTGCGGCGCCCACGCCGGCTCCGGCCCCGGGCGCCCTGGCGGACGCGGCGATGCGCGGCGACGCCGCCGCCGTGCGCGATCTGCTCGCCCACGGCGCGAGCGTGAACGGCGCGCAGGGCGACGGCATGACGGCCTTGCACTGGGCTGCTGAGCGCGGCCATCGCGATCTCGCCATTGCGCTGCTGGCTGCCGGCGCCAACGTGAGCGCGGTCACGCGACTGGGTGGCTTCATGCCGCTCCATCTGGCCGCGCGCGCCGGGCACGCCGACGTCGTGAGCGTGCTCGTGGCGGCCAAGGCTCCGGTGGGCGTGGCGACCACCACCGGCGCTGCGCCACTTCATTTCGCTGCCGCCGCCGGCAACGCCGCCGCGATCACCGCGCTCCTCGACGCTGGCGCCGGCGTGAACGTGCGCGAGCCGCAGTGGGGCCAGACGCCGCTGATGTTCGCAGCCTCGGCGGGTCGCACCGACGCGGTGAAGGTGCTGGGCGCACGCGGCGCGGATCTGAGCATCGCGGCTGCCGTCGTCGATCTGACCGCCCGCAATCGTCAAGACTCGGCCGAGAGCCGCGTGCGCAATCAACGCGTGGCCGCGCTGCAGCGCGAGCGCGCCGCGCAGATGGCCAAGATCGCCAACAGCGCCGCCGTGCCGGTGGCACCGCGGGCCGCCCGGCCAGCCGTCGACGATGGCGGCGAGCCCGAGCCGCTCGGCTATGCCGAGCTGGTCGGCTCTCACGGCGGTCTAACCGCGCTGCTCCTGGCGGTGCGCGACGGCCGTCGCGAGACGGCGATGGCCCTGCTCGACCTCGGCGCCGACATCAACCAGGTGGGGGCTGGCGATCGCACGAGCCCGCTGCTCATGGCCACTATCAACGGCCAGTACGATCTGGCCGCCGCGTTGCTCGAACGCGGCGCCGACGCGCGTCTGGCCAGCGACGCGGGCGCCACGCCGCTCTACGGCGTGCTCAACATGCAGTGGGCGCCGAAAGCGCGCCATCCGCAGCCGGCGCACTACATGCAGCAGGCGACCGACTATCTGGATCTCGCGGAGCGCTTCCTGAAGGCGGGCGCCGACGTGAACGCCCGACTCACGAAGTCGCTGTGGTACACCACCTACAACCGCGACCTGCTTGGCGTCGATCGCACCGGTGCAACTGCGTTCTGGCTCGCCGCCTACACGCTCGACATCCCGGCGATGAAGCTGATGCTCAAGTATGGCGCCGACCCCAACATCCGCACGGCCAAGGTGCCGGAACGCTACGAAGAGGGCGGTCCCGACCCAAGTCTGCCCGACAAGTCGGGTCTGGCGCCAATTCCGTGGAGCGGTCCGGCCGTGGCCGCGATTCATGCCGCGTCGGGTGTGGGCTACGGCTTGGGCTTTGCCGGCAACACCCATCGCCACGTGCCCGACGGCTGGGTGCCCGCGGTGACGTTCCTGGTCGAAGAGCTCGGCGCCGACGTGAACGCGCGCGATCACAACGGCTACACCCCCTTGCATCACGCCGCCTCGCGCGGCGACGTGCCGCTCATCAAGTACCTGGTGTCGAAGGGGGCCGATGTGAAGGCCGTGGCTCGTACCGGCCAGACCACCGTGGACATGGCCAACGGCCCGGTGCAGCGCGTGCAGCCCTACCCCGAGGCGATCGAGTTGCTCGAGAGCCTGGGCGCCCTCAACAACCACAAGTGCGGAAGTTGTTGAGCGCGGAACATCGGGCGATGTGCTGACTTGGTGATCCGGTGATCTCGGTCGCGCGATCGAGGATCTGGGGATCGATCGTCACATCAGCAGAGCAGCACCAGCCCGCCTCCGTTCACCCGGCCACAAGATCAACAGGTCAGCACCTTCAATGAAGATTCTCGTCATTCTGGGCAGCGTCCGTCGCGGTCGCATGAGCGGCCGTGTGGCCACGTTCGTCATGGGCCGCCTGGGCGCGATCTCGGGCGTAGAGGCGAAGCTGGCCGACCTCGCCGAGATCGCCCTGCCAGTGATGGAGGAGCGGCGCGGCCGCCTCTCGCCGCCGCCGCCAGGAGTCGAAGAGCTCGGCACCGCCATCGCCGACGCAGATGCGATCGTGATCGTATCGCCGGAATACAACCACGGTTATCCCGGCGCGCTCAAGAACGCACTCGACTACTTTCTGCCCGAGTTCAAGCGCACGCCGGTGGCGCTGGTCACGGTGTCGGGCGGCGGGCACGGCGGCGTGAATGCGTGGGCACAGCTCGTGTCGGTGCTGGTCAACATGGGCGCTTTCGTGCTGCCCGAAACGGTGGCGGTGGCCAAGGTGCAGGACTCGTTCGACGCGCAGGGCAACGCCGTGGATCAGGCCTACGTGAAGCGTATCGACGGCATGCTGACCGAGCTGGTGTGGCTGGCCGGCCGCCTCAAGGGCTGACCCAGCGCCCGCTACGCGCTCGCGCTTCGACCTCAGCGCCCGGCCATCGCCATGATGTGCCTTGGCGTCAGCGCACGACGAAGCGCGCCTCGTCGAGGAGTGCGCCGGCCTCGTCGCGCATCTCCACCCGCCACGCGCCGGCAGACACGGTCTGGCGGCTGAACGTCCGATAGCCGGCGCTGGCATTGGCGGCCACGGCGAGCGTGACGTCCTGGCGCAGGCGCTCGCCCTGATACCAGCGATGGCGCACGCGCAGGGCGCGCGGCGCGGCCACGCGGGTGTAGTACGAGAATCGTCCGGGCTGGCTCGAGTCGCCGACGGCGTCGCACTGCCACGCGCTGCCGGAGGACGTCAACGAGGCGCACACGCGGGCCGTGACCACGCGCACGTCGCCGGCGGCCGCAGGAGAGGTGCCCGCGGTCGCGGCCGTGGCGGCCGGAACGGCGAGGGGCGCTGCCACTGGTGGCGCCGCATCCGGCGCCCGCGCGCTCGTCGGCGACGCGGCTACCGCCGCCGGGGCAGGGGCTTCCGCCACGGGTGTCGAGGGCTCGGCACTCGGCGCAGCCGCTGGCGCAGAAGCAGCCGGCGGACCGCTCACGTGAGCGGCGCGGTCGCTGACCGGCGGGGCAGCCGTGCCTGGGCTGAACCATAGCCGGGCCACCGCCGCCGTGCCGATCACGGCCACGATGCCGAGGGCGATGGCGAATGGACGCAGGCCGCTGCTTCCGCTCGAGCGCGGGCCAGGGTTCGGACGCGGGGGAGAGCTCGCACGCGACGCCTGGGCTGGTGGAGCGGGCGCGGGTAGAGCCGGAGCTACCGCGCGGCTCGGCGGTTCGGCGCGTGGCGCCGCTGCCGCGACCGCTGCTGGCGCAGCTGGGTTGGGCGCGGGCAAGGGCGTGGGTAGAGACGCGGCCACGGGCGACGGTTCCCCACCTCGCACGGGCGCGGCTGGCGCGAACGCGTCGAGGC
>JBDTWC010000047.1:0-9282 GCA_040006875.1 Acidobacteriota bacterium
CTGCTCTCGCCGCCCGACGTGTCGGATTCCCCGGCGCACGTGACCACGGTGCCGTGGGCCGCGCCGTCGCCGTCGCTGTGGAGTGCCGTGGCCTCGGCGCGCCTGCAGGTCGGGGGCACGGCCGAGTGGTCGTTCTGGAGCGAGGCGTGGACCGCCCACGCCACCGTGCTCACGTCGCTCGTGTCGGCGCTGCGCGCGTCGCGTCCGGGCCGTCGCGTCGACATCGACGACGGCTGGCACACCGATCGCGACCTCAGCATCGCCGTGGGCCAGTGGGGCTGGCTGCACGTCAGGGCGCTGGTCGAGGAACACGCGGCGGGCCGCTGCCTGTGCCGGATCGCAGCGCGCCTGCAGCCGAGCGTGCGCGGCATCCTGCTTCTCATGCTGCTCTCGGCGGCGCTGCTCGGCGCCTCGAGTGCCGCCATCGCGTTGCGCTGGCCGTGGGTCACCATGGCAGCGCTCGGCACGGCGGTCGGGCTGTTCGTGAGCGCGGCGTGGCAGACCACGCGCTCCGTCGCGGTGCTCGATCGCGCGCTCTCGCGCGTCACCACGCAGTCGGGCATGATGCCGTTGCCCGGCCGCACCGGGCGGGCGCGTCTCACCTGGCGGCCGTCGACGGTGCTCCACAAGGGCCAGGCCGCGCTCGTGATGGGCCTGGTCACTTCCGGGTTCGTCGTCAGCGGCTTCGTGCTGACCCGCGATGTGATTCAAACCGCTGAGGCGCCGGTGCGTCAGCGGCCGCGCATCACCATGCCCGCCGCTCCGCCGGCCCGCCTCGAGCTGCGCCCGACTGACGCCCGCCTCGAGCTGCGCCCGACCGAAGCCCGCAACGACCTGCGCCGCCCCACTGGCAGCGCGCCAGTCGGCGCCGCCATCCGCCAACGGCGCGACGACGCCCAGAACCGCCTCCGTGCGGTGCCGGCGCCGCCCACGACACGACGGGTGCCTCGGAGAACGGCGTGAGCCTCCTCGCGTGGACGCTGTCGTTCCTGCGTCCATATCGCGGGCGAGTGGCGGCGATGCTCGGACTCGCCGTGGTCGAGGTCGGCTTTGGCGCGCTGGCGCCGTGGCCGCTCAAGGCCGTCGTCGACAACGTGTTCGGGCGGCAGCCCCTGCCCGGCCCGCTCCAGGCTTTCGTCCAGGCCACGGTGGGCGACAACATTACCACCCTGCTCCTGCTCGTGGTCGGCGCGGGCCTGCTGCTCCAGTTGATGAACGAAGCGGTGCTGATGCTGCACACGCAGCTCATGGTCACCACTGGCCAGAGCATCCTCTACGACTTGCGCGCGCGCCTGCTCGATCACCTGCTCGCGCTGGGCCTGCGCCACCACGTGACGACGCGCACGGCCGACTCGGTCTACCGCCTCGAGGCCGACTGCTACTGCGTGAACGACCTGGCCATCGGCGGCATCTTTCCGCTCACCACCGCGGCGCTCAAACTCACGGTGATGTTCGTGATCCTGGCGCGCCTCGACCTGGCGCTGGCCCTGCTCTCGCTCTGCGTCGTGCCGTTCCTCTACGCCTGCCTGCGCTACTACTCGACCAGGATGGTCGACCGGGCCGAGCGCGTGAAGCAGTCGGAGTCGACGCTGGTCGAGCGGATGTACGAGATCCTGTCGTCGATCCGCGTGGTCAAGAGCTTCGCCCGCGAACCCTACGAACTAGGGCGCTTCCGCCAGCTCGGCGAAGCCACCAAGGGCGCCCGTCTGCGCCTGACCTGGCAGGAGTCGTTCTTCGCCCTGGCGCTCAGTGCCATCACGCTCGTGGGCACTGCCCTCATCCTCACCGTCGGCGGCATGCACGTGCTCGACGGCCGGCTCTCGGTCGGCGGTCTGCTGGTCGTGCTCGCCTATCTGAGCGCCGTCTACAACCCGCTGTCGTCGATTGCTCACACCACCGGGTCGCTGCAGCAGGCGGTGGTCAGCGCGCGGCGCGTGCGCGAGATCTTCGCCATCATGCCCGAGACCAGCGACGCCGCGGCCGGCCGCGACGCCGCTCACATCCACGGCGACCTGCGCTTTGAAGATGTGAGCTTCGCCTACGACCAGCATCGCGTCATCCTCGACCGCATCAGCTTCGCGGCGCGGCGCGGCGAGATGGTGGCCATCGTCGGCCTCACCGGCGCCGGCAAGACCACCCTGGCCAGCCTCATCCCGCGTTTCTTCGCGCCGACCAGCGGCCGCGTGCTCATCGACGGCGTCGAGGTCAGCGACTACTCGCTGCGCTCGCTACGTGAGCGCATCGCGCTCGTGCCGCAGGAAGCGGTGCTGTTTGGCGGCACCATTGCCGACAACATCCGCTACGGCCGGCTCGACGCCACCGAGGCCGAAGTGGAGGCAGCGGCCACCGCCGCCCACGTCGACCCGTTCGTGGCCCGGCTGCCCCTGGGCTATCAGACGCCGCTCGCCGAGGCCGGCGGCACCTTCTCGGGCGGCGAGCGTCAGCGACTGGGCATCGCGCGCGCGCTGCTCAAGGACGCCCGCATCCTGATCCTCGACGAGCCCACCTCGTCGCTCGACGCGATCTCGGAAGAAGCTGTGTTCAGCGCCTTGCGCACCTTGCGCGCGGGCCGCACCACGATCGTGATCGCGCATCGCCTCTCGACCATCCGCGATGCCGATCGCATCCTGGTACTCCACGAAGGCCGGCTCATCGCGCAGGGCACGCACGACCAGCTGCTCGCCACCAATGAACTCTACGCCCGCATGTGCGCGCGCCTCTCGGTCGGCCGCTCCCTCGACGAGCCCGAGACGGTGGACGAGCTGCTCCAGTCGCTCTGAGGCGTCCCTGGTGAAGATTCTCTGCGCCGGCATCATCGCCAGGTACCCGTTCGGCGGCGTGACCTGGTGTTCGCTCATGTACTTGCTCGGCCTACGCGCGCTGGGGCACGAAGTCTTCTACGTGGAAGACACCGGCGAGTGCATCTACGACCCGGTACTCAACACGCGCGCCGAGGACCCGTCCTATGGCACGCGCTACATCCACGACGCGCTCGCGCCGTTCGGCCTCGGCGACCGGTGGAGCTTCGTGAACTTCGACGGCACCTACCACGGCCAGTCGCGCGACACGGTGCGTGCCTTCTGTGGCGACGCCGATCTGTTCATCAACCTGTCGGGCGGCGCGTGGTTCTGGCGCGATGAGTACGCCGGGATTCCCCGCCGCGTCTTCATCGACTCCGACCCGGTCTTCACGCAGCTCGCCTTGGCCAAGGGCGACCCGTGGTACGTGGATTTCTTCCGCGGCTTCCACCACCTCTTCACCTTCGGCGCCAACATCGGCACGCCGGCCTGCGACGTGCCGACCGGCGAGTTCACCTGGCACAAGACCTGGCAGCCGGTGATGATGGACCAGTGGCAGGCGGCGTCTGTGCCGCCCGGCGTTCGCTTCACCACCATCATGACGTGGCGGATCGAGAGCTTCGCCGACGTGGACGGCAACAAGGATCGCGAGTTCCTGAAGATCCTCGATCTGGCGGCGCGCACGCCGCACCGCATCGAACTGGCGATCAACGGCCCGCAGGTGTTCCTGCGCGAGCACGGCTGGGCGACCGTGGACGCGATGGGGGTGTCGCGCTCGCTGTGGGACTATCGGGCCTTCATCCAGGGCTCGAAGGGCGAGTTCGCGGTGGCCAAGCACGCCTACGTGTCGCGCCGTTCGGGCTGGTTCAGCGACCGCACCGAGTGCTATCTCGCGGCTGGCCGTCCGGCCCTGGTGCAGGACACGGGCTGGAGCGCGCATCTGCCCAATGGCGAGGGCCTGCTCGGCTTCTCGACCCCGGCCGAGGCGCTCGACGGGCTCGATCGCATCGCGAGCGACTACCCGCGTCATGCCGCCCGCGCCGTCGCGATCGCGCGCGATTGCTTCGCCGCCGATCGCGTCCTGCCGGTGCTCTTGGAGACGGCCAGCCGATGAGTCGCCGGCTGCGCATCGCACACGTCACGCCGGTGGCCACCGCGGTGCCGCCGCCACTCTCGGGCTCGATCGAGACGATGGCCTCGCTCCTCACCGAGGGGCTGGTGGCGCGCGGGCACCAGGTCACGCTGTTCGCGCCGGGCACGTCGCGGACCAGCGCCGAGCTGCGGGCCACGTTTCCACGCGGCTATCGCGAAGAGCCCTCGATGTGGCCCTGGGAGCTGTGCGAGATGTTCAACCTGTCGCGCGCCTTCGAGAGCGCCGGCACGTTCGACCTGATTCACTGTCAGTCGGAATACGCGCCCTACTCGCTGGCTTTCGGCCCGCTCGTCTCGACGCCGGTGCTGCACACCGTGCACCACTCGCCGACGCCCGACGAAGTGGCCATCTGGCGCACCTATCCCGACGCGCCGTTTGTGGCCCTGTCGGAGCAGCAGGCGCAGCGCCTCACCGGGCTCGATGTGGCAGCCGTGATCCCGCACGGCCTCGACATGAGCCGCTTCGTGTTCCGTGCGCAGCCCGAGGACTACCTGCTCTTCCTGGGCCGCTTCATCGAGAGCAAGGGCGTGGTGCTGGCCATCGAAGCGGCGCGCCGCACCGGCCATCGTCTGTTGCTCGCGGCGCAGGAGAACGACTACTACCGGCAGGTGGTGGCGCCGCTCGTGGACGGGGATCGCGTCGTCTATGTCGGAGAAGTCGGCCACGACGAGAAGGTGGCGCTGGTCGGCGGCGCGCGCGCCCTCGTCTACCCGGTGCAGTCGGCCGAGCCCTTCGGTCTGGTGCTGACCGAGGCCCTGGCCTGCGGCACCCCGGTGGCGGCCTTCGATACCGGCGCCGTGCGCGAGGTGGTCGACGATGGCGTCACCGGCGGCGTGTTCACGTCGCTCGAGGCGCTCGTGGCCGGCCTGCCCCAGGTGCTGGCCCTCGACCGCGCGGTGGTGCGCGCGGTAGCGGTGGAGCGCTTCAGCGCCGACCGCATGATCGACGCCTACGTGGCGGCCTACATCGCCCTGGTCGACGCGCACGCGGCGAGGCCTCGCACGGCATGATCGCCGCGGCTACCGGCGTGCAGGGCCGGGTGCTGCTCGGGGTGTTCGCGCACCCCGACGACGAGTCGCTGGCGTGCGGCGGGTTAATGGCGCGGTGCGCCGCGCTCGGCGCCGCGGTGACCCTGCTGTGCGCCACTCGAGGTGAAGGCGGCCCCGGTGCTGAGTCCACGAGCGGCGACAGCGTCGCGGCCCGTGGCGCGCTCGCCCTGCGCCGAACGTCCGAGCTCGACGCGGCCGCGCGCGTGTTGGGGATCAGCGATCTGGTGGTGCTCGACCACGGCGACGGGATGTTGCCGTGGGTCGAGGCGGCGCGGCTCGAAGCCGACATCCGTGAGGCGATCGAGCGGCTGCGCCCCGACGTCGTCGTCACGTTCGGCCCCGACGGCCTCTACTGGCATCCCGACCACATCGCCGTCTACGAGCGCACCACGGCCGTCGTGGCTGCGATGACCACGGGTGTGCCCGCGCTCTACTACGTGACCATGCCGCCGGGGCAGATGCGCGCCGTGGCGGCACACGCGGGCGGGTCGAACATCGTGCCCGGCCTCGACGACCTCGACGCGTTCGGCGCGCTGGCCGCGCCGCCCACGCTGGTCATCGACGCCGGCGAGTTCGCCGTGCGCAAGCTGGCGGCGCTGCGCTGCCACGACAGCCAGATGGCGGCCGGTCCGATCGCCCGCATCCTGCCCGCCGACGCCGCGCGCCTGCTCGGCCGCGAGCATTTCCGCCGCGCACCCCTGGGCGCCTCCGGCCCGTCGTTCATCGACCAGTTCGCCGCCATCGTCAGTTGACCTCCATGCGCGACGCGTTTCTCGCTCTGCTCCGCTGCCCGTTCTGCGGCACCTGTCTGGCGCCGGTCGAGAACCACGCGCTGGCGCGCACGGCTGACGCCATCAGCTCCGGTGTGCTCGGCTGCGAGTGCTGTGCGTTCCCGGTAGTCGACGGCATCCCGGTGCTCATCGCCGACGACACGAGTCGCGCGGCGATCGCCGACCTCGAAGCCGGGCGGCTCGACCAGGCGCGCGAACGTCTGCTCGGCCTCGAGCCTGAGCGGGTGGCGCCGTTCCGCGCGCTGCTCGCCCGCGGCTCCGAAGCCACCTACCGCGAGTTCATCGCCGTGCTCAGCCCGGATGCCGAAGGCACCTACTTCGTGTATCGCTTCTCGGACCCCACCTTCGTGATGGCCGACGGCGTGCTGCGCGGCTTGGCGCAGAACCCGGCCGCCACCGGGCGTTGGGTGATCGACGTGTGCGGCGGCTCAGGGCACCTCACTCGCACCTTGATCCAGATGCAGCAGGCGGCCATCAGTGGCGGCCCCGGCGTGGTGCTGGCCGACATGTTCTTCGCCAAGCTGTGGCTGGCGGCGCGGATCACGGCGCCGTCGTGCCACCCGGTGTGCTGCAACGGCAATGACCCGCTGCCGTTCGATCGCGACGCCTTCTCGATGGCGGTCCTGTCGGATGCGTTTCCCTACATCTGGCACAAGCGGCTGCTGGCCGAAGAGCTGATGCGCCTCACGGGCCCGGGCGGTCTGGTCGTGATGCCGCACTTGCACAGCGCCCTCGGCGAGAACTTCTCGCCCGGCATGCCGCTGACCCCGGCGGCCTACGCCGCCCTCTTCGCGCCGCTCGGGCCGCGCCTGTTCCGCGACCGGGATCTGCTGGCGCCGATCCTCGATCGCGAGGGCTTCGACCTGACCCAGAGCATGACGCCGGACGCGATTGGCGACGAGCCGTCGCTCACCTTGATCGCCAGCGGCGACGCGAGCGTGTTCCGCGAGTATCAGGTGCCAGGCGGCGCAGACGTCGCCGGATCGCTGATCGTGAACCCGCTCTATCAGGTGAGTCGTCGCCCCGGCGGCTCGACGCTCACGCTCACGTTCCCGACGCTCGAGTACGCCGACGAGTTCGGCGGCTGCCGGCGCTATCTACCCGACTCGCTCGAGGTGTGCGCCGACCTGACCGGGGTGCTCGACCCGGCCACCCTGGCGGTGGCGCTCGGGGGCGAGTTCGCGCGCCTGCGGCGCGCCCGCGTGCTCATCGACGTGCCCCGTCGCTACTGCTGACCGGCGGCGCCACCGGCGCGGCGGCCGACGCCGCGAACGGATCGTAGGGCAGGCGCGTGGCGAAGCGGCGTCCAGCCCATTCCTGGATCACGACCCGCGGGTGTTCCTGCGCGATGAGTGCCGGGTCCACGTCGTACTCCCACAGGAACAGCGCCCGGCTGAAGTGTTCGGCCAGAAACGGCACCAGCGCCGAGCCGAACGAGTCGCGATAGACGACCGCTCGCGGCAGATCCGCGCCCGCCTTCTCGCTTACCAGCCGGCCTTCGTCGAAGTTGGGGTCTGGCTGCGCTGGGGCCACGACGCGCGCGGTCCCGTCGCGCAGGCGTAGGATCGGCTCGTCTTCAGTCAGCCACGCCTCGAGCCCGAGCATGCGGGCCAGATCGCGCCCTGGCGCGCGCACGTCGCGCCGCGCGTAGGCCGAGTCGGGCGGCGCGGCGAGGCCGGGTAGCGATCCGTGGGCGAGGCGATCGAGGCGGTTCAGGATCGCGCGCGTGGCCACGGCCGCGCCGAGGTCGTTCCAGTGGCTGTCGGTGCGGTGGTAGAGACGCGCCTCGTTCTTGGCGGCAAAGAGGGCCGGGCGCAGGTCGAGCACCGGCACCGTCGTGTGTGCGCGCAGGTGGGCGACCAGCTGATCGGTGCGCGACGGACCCGCCGTGGGGTGAATCGACGCCGGCAGGTACTCCGGATACATGACGTGCTTGTCGGGCGCGATCACGAAGAGATACGTGATGCCGCGCGCCGTCATCCAGTCGCTCGTGTGCTGCAGGGTGGTTGCCCAGGTGTCGAGATCGGCGGCGCTGAACGGCACCTGATTGAGGTAGTCGTCCAGGGCGCCGTCATCGGCGTAGAAGAGCCAGCCGTCGCGGCCCCGGATCACGGTGGGCGAGGGCGACCCGCGCAGCGCCTGCAGCCGCAGCGCTGCCTGCCAGCGGACGAGACGGCCGCGGAAGGCGAAGTGATCCTGGAAGTAGGCCGTGAACGCCGCCGGCAGCGCCGCCATCGCCGCCCCCGCCGCCGCCAGCACCGGCGCCGGCGCGAGATCGCGGTTCTCGCCGCGGGTCACGCCGGCATCGACGCCGGCGAGCGTGGCCAGGCCCGGCACCACCAGCACCGCCAGGAACACGGCCACGAGCACGCGTTCCCAGACCGGCTGCAGCCGCCACTCGAGCGGTCGGCGCGCGCGGGTCGATGAAGTCGAGGGGCGGGCAGTCATGGTCGGCGCGGTCAGAAGCGGAAGTAGATGAACGGGCTGTAGGTGCGTGCCGCGCTCAACATGACCGAGGCGCCGAGGAGCAGCCCGAGGCCGAGCGTGGCCGCGGCCGAAGCGAGCCAACCCAGCCTCGCCGTAGGTCCGTCGGCGCTGTCGTCAGGAGCGACGTTGCCGGTGGCGCCGCCGCCAGCGCGCAGACGGCTCGCCAGCGCCGGCATCACCGGCGTGGCGCCGACGATGCCGCCGCCGAACGCGATGATGAGTTCCGGGGTGACGTACCACGACCAGTCGTAGCTCGTCGGCAGCCCCTGGCCGAGGCCGGCCAGGGCCTGCAGCATGCCGCCCGCGCCGGCCAGTGTGTCGGCGCGGAACAACACCCAGCCCACCATCACCACGGCCAGCGCATAGACATGTCCGGCCACGCGCCGGCCCAATCCCGGCAGGGCGGTGGAGCCGTCGTGCGCGCCCAGGCGCTCGATCACCAGGAACGCGCCGTGGAACAGGCCCCAGGCCACGAACGTCCAGCTGGCGCCGTGCCACAACCCGCACAGGAAGAACACCGTCACCAGATTCACGTGGGTGCGGCCGGGCGACACGCGATTGCCGCCGAGCGGCACGTAGACGTAGTCGCGGAACCACGACGACAGCGAGATGTGCCAGCGGCGCCAGAAGTCCTGCACCGAGGCCGCCGCGTACGGATACCGGAAGTTCTCGGGGAAGCGGAAGCCGAACAAGCGCCCGAGGCCGATGGCCATGTCGGAGTAGCCGGAGAAGTCGAAGTAGATCTGCAGCGTGTAGCAGCTCACCGCCAGCCACGCCAGCGGCGCCGTCAACTGTGCCGGGGGCAGCGCGAAGATCTGATCGGCCGGCCCGGCTACGATATTTGCGACCAGCATCTTCTTGGCCAGGCCGATCACGAAGCGGCGCGCGCCGTAGGCCCAGTCGGCACGCGTGACGGTGCGCTGGGCGAGCTGCGCGGCGATGTCGCGGTAGCGGATGATCGGGCCGGCGATGAGCTGCGGGAAGAGCAGCAGGTAGAGCGCGGC
>JBDTWC010000048.1:0-9168 GCA_040006875.1 Acidobacteriota bacterium
AGAGCCAGACTTCAGGTCTAGGATCACAGCCCAGCCGTCTGGTCGTGGGCAGAGCTGTCCGTGGCCGGCCGACGCGGGGATACCGATCGTTCGGATCCCCCTTGTATCAAGGAGGACAGAATGAGACGCAGACTGGCGCGACTAGCCGTCATGGTGGTGACAGCCACCCTATTGACGACCCACGCATTCGCGCAAATCGGGCAAGGCCGTATCACCGGCATCGTCTCCGACGCCCAGGGTGGCGTGCTGCCGGGCGTCACCGTGACCGCCACCTCGGCGTCGCTCATCGGCGTGCGCACCGCGGTCACACAGGCCGACGGCAACTACCAGCTGCCGGGCATGCCGTCGGGCACCTACAAGCTGGTCTTCGAGTTGGCCGGCTTCAAGAAAGTCGAACGCGACAACATCATCGTCGTGCTCGGCCAGACCGTGTCCTTCTCCGCGAAGCTCGAAGTGGGCGGCCTCACCGAAAGCATCACGGTCACCGGCGATTCGCCGCTGGTCGATACCACGACCACGAAGATCGGCACCAGCCTCAAGGGCGACGAGCTGATTGCAGTACCGAACTCCACCGACGTGTGGGGCGCGCTCGCCGAGGCGCCGGGCGTCCGCATGCAGGGCTTCGACGTGGGCGGCAGCCACAAGAGCCAGCAGTCGGGCTACGAGAGCTTCGGCATCCAGAACCAGGCGCGCGTCGTCACCGACGGCATCGACCACACGGAAGGCGTGGGCGGCACCGGGTTCTACGAGGACTACTACGCCAACGAAGAGGTCTCGGTCAGCTCGCTCGGCTCTGACGTCGAGATGAACTCGGGCGGCGCGGCTGTCGTGACCACCATCAAGAGCGGCGGCAACGAGTTCTCGGGCCTCTATCACCTCAGCTACGAGCCGGGCAGCTTTGTCGGCACCAACGCGGACCCGAACGACATCAAGGACCGCGGCTACACCTGCCCGAACGGCGTCAGCGGCGTTCCGACGTGCGCCAACCCCAACCAGCTGTTCTATGAGGGCCATGTCGACCTCGGCGGCCGGATCATGCGCGACAAGGCCTGGTTCTACGTCGGCTACAACCACTTCAAAATCGACAAGCTGGTGTCGGGGCAGCCAAAGCAGTTCTCGGACGTCGGCATCTTCGACAACTACACCGCCAAGAGCACCTGGAAGCCCGGACAGAAGGACACCGTCATCGGCTACTTCCAGCGGGGCCGCAAGCAGAAGCCGCGCCGCGGCATTTCGGCGCTGCTGCCGGCCGAGTCGGTGCGCGCGCAGGACAGCGCGTCGCAGATGTATAAGGGCGAGTACCAGCGGGTGCTCAGCGACCGCGCCTTCCTCAGCGTCACGGGCGGCAACTTCACGCTCAACTGGCCGATGGCCGTGAAGGTCGACCCGGCCACCAACGCGCCCAAGCTGTTCCGCGCGACCACTGCGGTGGCAGGCGCTGGCTGGAACGCGTTCACGTCCTCCCGCAAGAAGCCGCAGGTCAAGGCACAGCTCACCTACTATCTGCCCGAGAAGGCCGGCAGCCACGACTTCAAGTTCGGCTTCGAGAGCATCCTCGACTCGTACCGCTACGGCCACAACGGCACGTCGGGTCAGATTCGCTACTCCTACCCTTGCGCTGACACGACCTGTGGCCCCGACCGCATCCGCTTCGTGGACACCGGCGCCGCCTCTGACTTCAACGGCGGCTGGTCGGTCAGCGCCAACACCGACCTGCACTACGCCGGCTACGCGCAGGACCGCTGGTCGCCCAACAGCAAGCTCACCTTCACGCTGGGCGTGCGCTGGGATTACCAGCGGGTCGGCTACGACGACGCAGTGCGCAAGCCGCTCCTCCAGGACGTGGCGCCCGACGGCGTGCGCATCTTCCCGGCCAGCACCAACGTCACCGGCGCGACCATTCTGTCCAACACCGACATCGCGCCGCGCCTGGGCCTGACCTACGACCTGAAGGGCACCGGCAAAGTCGTGCTCAAGGCGTTCTACGGCCGCTATGCCAACAACCTGGCCGACGGCTTCTCGGCCATCAATCCCGGCGGCCAAGCGATCGCGGAATACAACTTCCTCGATCAAAACGGCAACCAGCGCTACGACGGGCCGTCGGAACTCGGCACCCTCCGGCTTCGCGTCGGCGCTGACAGCACGCCGGTCGCCAAGAACTTCAAGACCCCCACGACCGAGGAGATCAGCGGCACGCTGGAGTTCCAGCTACCCGGCGAGTCGTCGGCCCGCCTCTCCTACGTGCGCAAGAACCAGTACAACTTCGCGTCCTTCTACGGCACCAACCTGATCGACGCCTGGGTTGGGCAGGTGAACGTGCCGAAGTCGGTCGTGATCGGCGCCACAGGCCAGAGTTTGGCGGTGTTGGACGTGCCGGACTCGCTGGCCAACAGCACCAACGGCCTCTACGGCAACTACCCCGATGCCAACCTGCACTACGACACCATCGAGGGCGCCTACTCCAAGCGCCTGCACAACTTCTTCATTCAGACCAGCGCCGACTACCAGTGGCGCAACGACCTGCGCTCGGCGTCGAACAACGCGCAGTCGGTCAGCACGAGTCCGCTGACGGCGGATCCGATCGACATAGGCTTCTATTTCACGCCCAACCCGGCCGCGCCGAACCGGCAGAAGACCACCGTGTGGCACTACCAGCTGCTCGGCCGCTACACCTTCCCGTTCCAGATCGGCCTTGCCGCCAACTGGCGTATCCAGAGCGGCTTCCCGTACTCGCCGATCGTCGCCGACGGCGACACGACCCCGGGGCTGAACCTGTCGAACTTCGAGGCGCCGTTCTTCCTCAACAACCTGAAGGACAACCGCTCGGACAACGTCAGCCTGCTGAACCTTCGCCTCGACAAGGCGGTGCAGGTCGGCAAGCTCAAGGTGTCGGCCATGCTCGACGTCTATAACGTGCTCAACCAGGACGCAGTCACGAACTTCGCGCTCACGCTCGGCCCGAGCTACAAGCGCGTGACGGCGGCGCTCGACCCGCGGGTGTTCATGGCCGGCTTCCGCGTCGAGTTCTAAGCAGCGGCTGCGGCTCGTCAAACGGCACGAAGGGGCGGCTCCATCAGGGGCCGCCCTTTCTATTTCTGGCGCAGGAGTTGTTGGGCCCGAGCGATGTTGTCGCGCGCGTCGCGCAGGTCGGGACGGAGCTCGAGGGCCTTGCGCCACTCGACGATCGCGTGATCCAGCTGGCCTTGCTGCGCGTAAGCCACGCCGCGGCCGTTGTAGGCGTTGGCCATCGCCGGATCGATCGCGATCGCGCGCGTCAGGCTGGCGAGCGCCTCGTCCCAGCGGCGTTGGCTCAAATACAGCGAGCCGAGGTTGTTGAGCGTGGTGGCCGAGTTCGGCGCCACCGCCAACATGTGCGCGAACATCTTGTGCGCGTCGTCACTGCGGCCGACACGGGTGTAGGTGATGCCGAGCTTCTCGTAGATCTCCATCTCCGAGGGATTCAGCTTGAGCGCGGCTTCGAGCACGCTCATCGAGCGATCGAGCTGGCCCGCCTCCTGCAAATAGCCGCCCAGTGCCGCCAGCAGCGCCGCGTCGGCCACGCCCGCCTTCGACGCCTTCTCCAGCGTATCCACTGCCAGGGCCAGACGTCCGCTGTCGCGATAGACCTGCGCCAGGCGGTCGTGGGCCACCGTGAAGTCGGGACGCGTGGCGATGATCTGCTTCAGCTCGCGCTCCGCCACGGCGGTGCGGCCCGCCTTCAGCGCCTCGAGCGCGTCGTCGAGCGCGTTGTTCAGGCCCACGAGCGCCTTGGGATCATCGGCCGCGGTGTAGGTCTTGGCGGCGCTGTTGGCCGGCGCCACCAGATAGCCGAGCGAGCGCAGACGCTGCTCGGTCTCACGATCCACCGCGGCGGGCGCCGCCGGCCGCCCGCTCGCGCGCGCGGCGAACAGCTTCCGCGCGATCGGATCGGCGTCTCGTTGACGCGTGGCGTAGAGGTTGGTGAGCTCGCCGGGATCGGCCCCGAGATCGTAAAGCTCGGGCTGCGGCAGGTCGATGAACTTGAGGCCCTTCGACACCAGGCCGGTAAGCGGCGCCCAGTGGCGGGTGAGGTTGGCGTTCAGCGCCTCGAAGTAGACGTCGGTGTCGGCAATGGCCTGATGCGCGGCCGCAAACGGCATCAGGCTCTGCCCGTTGCCGGCCGGGGCCGGCACGCCCACGAGATCCAACACGGTCGGCACGACGTCGACGAGACGCCCGGGCCCGAGCAGCACGCCCGGCGTCACCGCCGGCGGCGCCCAGATGACGAGCGGCACGCGCATCGTGGCGTCGTAGGCGAAGAGGCCGTGCGTGCGTTCGCCGTGCTCGCCGAGCGACTCACCGTGATCGGCCGCCACGACCACCACCGTGTCTGCGAGCTGGCCGAGTCGCGTCAGGCGCTCGAGCGCGGCGCCGAGCTGCGCGTCGGCAAACGCCACCTCGCCGGCGTACGGGTCGGCCGCGAACCTGGTGCGGAACGGCTCGGGCGCCGCGTACGGCTCGTGCGGATCGTAGAGATGCACCCACGCGAACCAGGGCCTCGCGGGCGTGGTGGCCACGCCCTCGCCGATCCATGCGGTGGCCGCGCCGAGCGTGACGTCGGCTGGACGCTCGAGCACCGACAAGTCGCCGCCCACGGATCGCGAGCCGAAGCGGTCGTCGTAGACGTCGAAGCCGACGTTCAGGCCGAAACGTGCATCGAGCACGAAGGCCGACACGAACGCACCGGTGCGATAGCCGGCCGCCTTCAACGTCGTCGCCAGCGTGGGCCGGGCGCCGTCGAAGCGGAACGAGCCGTTGTCGCGCACGCCGTTCACGAAAGGATACGTGCCGGTCATTAGCGCCGTGTGCGAGGGCAGCGTGAGCGGCACGTGCGCATGCACCGTGTCGACGCGCAGTCCTTCGCGGGCGAGGCGATCGAGCGTGGGCGTGAGCCCCTGACGATTGCCGTAGGCGCCGACCCGATCGGCCCGCAACGTGTCGATGGTGACGAGCAGCACGTTGGCGCGCGCCAAGGTCGCGTGCGTGGAGGCCGTCGTCGAGGCCGGCGGCGTGGCCGATTGCGATCCTCCGCCGCACGCTGCCGTGGCCAGGGCGGCACAGAGCAGCGCTCCAGCCAGAGCGCGCCGGGTCCGTCGCGTCATCGCAACGTCTCCAGCACGCGCGTCACGCGGGCCACGTCCGCGGTATAGCGCTCGCGCGGCGCCTCGCGCTGGAACCGTTCCAAGTACGGCTTGGCCTCGGCGGGCCGTGGGCTGTTGGCGAGCGCCATCCCTAGATTGAACAACAGGTCGTAGTCGCGCGGCTGGAGCCGCTCGGCCCGGCGCCACGCCTCGATGCCGGCGACCGGATCGCGCTCGATCAGCACGGCTCCCAAGCCTTGCCACGCATCGCCGCGCGACGGATCGACGGCCACGGTCTGCCGGAAGGCGGCGGCGGCATCGTCGGCGTGCCCGGCTCCGAGTTCGAGCACCCCCAGATTGTTCCAGGCGTCGGCGGCCGTGGCATCGCGCGCCAGCAGCTCCTTGAACACGGCGCGGGCCTCGTTCACGCGGCCGAGACGCGCGTAGGTGACGCCGAGATCGTTCAGCAGTTCGGGATTCCCGTAGCCGGCCGCTCGCGCCCGCTCGAGGGTCACCACGGCGCCCCGCACGTCGCCAGCTTCACGCTCGGCCACGCCCAGCTTGGCGAGCAGGTCGGGCCGTTCCGCCTGAGCCGGGGGCGCAGCGCGCAGCAGCGTGACCGCGGCGGACGCGCGTCGGGTGGCCATCAACACCGACGCCGCGCTCGTGCGGGCGACGAGAAAATCGGGGCGCTCCGCGAGCACCGCACTGAAGGTGGCGAGCGCCTCGTCGGCACGGCCACGATTGAAGGCATCGAGGGCGGTCGTGAAGCGCTCGTTCAGCGCCACCAGGCGCTTGGGGTCGTCGCCCGGTCCGTAGCGACGCGGCGCACGCGCAGCCGCTGGGGCTGGTGCCGCCGCGGTGTAGCCGAGCGAGCGCAGGCGACGCTCGGCCGCGGCATCGATGGTGGCGGCGGGTGCTGACGCACCCGGCGCCGCGGCGAGCCGCGCGCGATCGCGGGCCAGCGCTGCTACGCGCGCCGGATCGGTCGCCACCAGGTTGGCGATCTCGTGCGGGTCCCCCGCCAGGTCGTAGAGCTCAGGCAACGGCAGGTCGATGTACTTCCACTGCGCCGTCGCCACGCCGCTGAGCGGCGCCCAGTCGCGCGCGAGATGGGCGTCGAGCGCCTCGAAGTAGATGGCGCGGTCGGCCGGTGGCGGCGTGACCAGCGACTGACCGCCCAGCCCGGCCGGAGCGGCCACGCCTACCAGGTCCAACACCGTGGGCAGGATGTCAGCATGACCCACCGGCCCATCGACCACCGCCGGCGCGATGCCGGCGCCACTGACGAGCAGCGGCACGGCCAGCGTGGCGTCGTAGGCGAACAGGCCGTGCGTGGCTTCGCCGTGCTCGCCGAGCGATTCGCCGTGGTCGGCGGTGACGACGACGAGCGTGTGGTCGAGCGCGTGGGCGGCGGCGAGCGAATCGAGCAGCCGGCCGAGCATGGCATCGGCGTAGGCCACCTCGGCGTCGTAGGGCGTGCGCCCTGGTCGAAACTCCGCGGGCGCGTCGTAGGGCGCATGCGGGTCGAACAAGTGCACCCACGCCAGCCACGGCCCGTGTTCCCGAGCGTCGAGAATCCAGGTGCCCGCCGCCTCGACCACGGCGTCGCCACGACGTTCCGCGAAGGCGAAGCTAGTGGACGTGCCGTGCGGATAGTGGTCGTCGTAGTCGTCGAAGCCGCGGTTCAGGCCGAAGCGCGCGTCGAGCACGAACGCGCCCACGAACGCGCCGGTGCGATAGCCGGCCGCCTTCAGCACGGTGGCCAGCGTGGGCAGGTCATCGCCCAGACGGAACGCCCCGTTGCCGTGTACGCCGTGCCCGACGGGCGTGCGCCCGGTGAGAATCGAGGCGTGCGCCGGCAGCGTCATGGGCACGTGCGAGAAGGCCTTGGAATAGCGCACGCCGGCCGCGCTGAGGCGGTCGAGCGTGGGTGTCAGGCCGGCGGGCCCGCCGTAGGCGCCGAGACGATCGTGACGCAGTGTGTCGATGGTGACCAGCAGCACGTTGGCGCCGCGCATGGCGCCTGCGGCGAGGCCGTGCGCGCCACGCGGTGCCGACGGCGTGCCGCACCCTGCCGTGGCTGCCAGCGCCGCGAGGCACGCCCAGGTCAGGGCGGCGGCGACGCGCCGTGCGCCCACGACGGCCTCAGTCCTCGACGACGAAGGCCGCCCGGCCCGAGTCGGCGATTTCCCGATCATCGCGTACGCCCGTGACCACCCAGTAGTAGGTGCCAGGATCGAGATGCAGGCCGGTCGGAGAGACCGCCGCACCAGCCACGCGGTCGTCGCGCCACATCAGCCGATCGACGTCGTTCCAGATGCCCACCGCGTAGCGATCGACGCCGGCGGCGGCGGTCCATTCGAAGCGCTGCGGCTGCGTGCCCACGAAGTCGGGGCGCGGCGTGAGGTGGTCGATGACCAGCACGCCAGGAGCGGCCTGCTGCGTGGCGTCGCCGGTGCCGTGGCCGTCGCGCGCCTGTGACGGCGTTGCGCAGGCCAGGGCCACGCCGGCGCCCCCGGCCACGAGAAGGTGCCGCGCGAACTGCCGGCGGGTAGGCAAGGTCTGTCGGGACATACCCCGGTATTGTACGGCCAACACCGGCGGAGCGCCGCCTCGCGGGTGCGCCGCCAGTGACTAGCGCGCTGCGCTCTTCAGCGACACCTTTTGCACCCGCCAGTTCGTCATTTCGCCCACCAGTAGCTGGTTCTCGTTGCGGCAGTCGATGGAGTTGGCCAGCCCGAATTCCTTCGGCATCTTGCCGGCGCTGCCGAACTTCCCCATGACCGTGCCGTCGAGGGTCACCTTGTAGATGGCCGCGTCGTCCATGCCGTCGCGGTCGCCGGCGTGCGACACGTAGAGGTGCTGCGTGGCGCCGCGTGTGATGCACATGGTGAGCGGCGTGCCCACGTTGCCGAACTCCGACTTGAAGGTGCCGTCGGCGTCGAATACCTGAATGCGCTTGTTGCCGACATCGGCCACGTAGACCATGCCCTTTGCGTCGATGGCGAGCGCCTTGACGCCCCGGAACTCGCCCTGGCCGCTGCCGGTGGCGCCCCACTGCCGGATGAACTTGCCGTCGTTGTCGAACTTGGCGACGCGATTGTTCGCGCCCAGACCATCGGCGATGTAGATGTTGCCGGCGCTGTCCCAGGCCACGTCGGTCGGGCGGCTGAACGTCGACCCGGGCGTGCCCTCGCCGGGCCGCCGACCCGAATTGGCGCCGGCACCGGGGGGCGGACCCGCGGCCGCGGCGGCGCCAGGCGCGGGCGCCGGACGAGGCGCGGGCGGCCGTACGGCGATGTTCTCCGGCTTTCTGCCGAGCACCAGCGTCACGCGTCCCTGCGGGTCGAACTTCACCACCTGACTGGCCCCTTCGTCGATGGTCCACACGTTGTCTTGGGGATCGATGCGCAGGCCGATGGCGGCGTTGAAGCCGTAGACGTCCTGTCCGAGCTCGCGCACGAACAGGCCGGTCGGGTCGAACTGGAACAGGCGCGATCCGCCGTGATAAAAAGTACGGTTGTCGCCGAGCGTGGCGTAGGGATGGCCGGTGCGCGTGTAGACGTAGATCTGACCCTTCGAATTGGCGCCCACGCCGGCCACCTCGCCGACGAAGACATCGGCGGGCGTCTTGAGCAGACTGGCGACCGAATCGAAGGCCAGGTCGGCGGGTGCGGTTTGCGCCGCGAGTGTGGCGCCGCCGGCCGCCAGCACCGCCAGAACGGTCTTCACGGTGCGGGTCATCGCTGGTTCTCCTGCTGCGCGGTGGCCACGGCCTGCGGCTTGAGCAGGATCTTCTGCGAGCGCCAGTCGTTGATCTCGGCGGTGTAGATCACGTTCGGGTCGCGACAGTCCATCTGGTGAATGGTCGCAAACTCGCCGATCGCCTTGCCGGCCTGTCCGAACTTGCCGATGATGGTGCCGTCGAGGTCCATCTTGTAGACCTCGCCGGTAAACGCGGCGCCGTCAGCCGGCGCGCTGTCCGGCCAGGAGTTCGACACGAAGAGGTACTGCTTGCCGGGATTCTTCGGGCCCGGTCCGCCCG
>JBDTWC010000049.1:0-9144 GCA_040006875.1 Acidobacteriota bacterium
TCACTTCGCCGGCGACAGCCACAATCGGCTGGCTCGACTGGGTCGTGATGATCGTGCCTGGCCTGATCTGGGGCGCGTCGTTCCTGTTGATGGCCGAGGGGCTCGAGGCGGTGGCGCCGATGGGCGTGACCTTCACCCGCCTGGCGGTTGGCTTCGCGGTACTCGGCCTGGTGCCGTCGGCCCGGCGTCCCATCGCCCGCGCCGACTGGCCGCGCACCGCCGTGCTCGGCCTCATCTGGCTGGCCATTCCCTACAGCCTGTTTCCCTTTGCCGAGCAGCGGGTGTCGTCAGCCCTGACCGGGATGCTCAACGGCGCCACGCCCCTCTTCGTCGCCGCCTTCGGCAGCGTGATGGCGCGGACCTGGCCGCAGCGTCCAGTGCTCGTCGGCCTGGCGGTAGGCCTTTCTGGAGCGGTGATGATGGCAGCGCCGAACCTCGGCGCCTCGAGCAGCAGCACCGGTGGCATCGTACTCATCGTCGCGGCCCTGGCCTGCTACGGCTACTCGACCAACCTGGTTCAGCCGCTGCAGCGGCGCAACGGCGCGCTGCCGATCACGTGGCGAGCGCTCGGCGTGGCGGCCGCACTCACCCTGCCGGCTGGACTGCCGGCCGTTCTGGCCGGCCACTGGACGCAGCGTCCGGCGCTGGCGTTGGCCGTCCTGGGCGCCTTCGGCACCGGCCTCGCCACGGCGCTCATGGCCGTGGCCACCGGCCGCGTCGGACCGACTCGCGCGTCAGCCACCATCTTCCTCATCCCGGTCGTGGCCCTTGGTCTCGGCATCGTGGCGCGCGGCGAGCACGTGGCGGCCCTTTCGATCGTCGGCGCGGCGGTGTGCCTGGTCGGCGCCGGCATCATGAAGCTTCAGCGCTGAGCGGCCGCTCGGCCACCAGTAGTCGGTAGCGCATCTGCTGACGCGCGTAGAGGCGCTCCAGCATCAGGCCGCCGTGCAACGAACCGAGCAGGACGCGCGCCGGCGTCACGCGCAGCAGCCACGACGCGAGCTCGTTGAGGCGCACCAGGCGGGCCAGCGCTCGTGGGTCGCGCGGCCGCAGCAGCGGCGTCAGGTCGTGGTCGCCACGCACGACCAGG
This sequence comes from Acidobacteriota bacterium, assembly GCA_040006875.1. GTDB lineage: Bacteria > Acidobacteriota > Vicinamibacteria > Vicinamibacterales > UBA2999 > CADEFD01. Next base: position 1,091 of record JBDTWC010000049.1, read on the forward strand.
CCGGCGCTGCGGCACGCATCCAGGAGCCGCGAGGCGCTCGCCACCACCGGGCAGATCCAGCCGCGCCGGAAGGCGGCAAAGTCCGCATCGGTGACCGATAACCCGTCCTCCGGCAGGTCATCGACGACGACCAGTCGCCCGCCCGGCCGCAGTAGCGCCGCCAGATGCGTCACCGAGGCAACGGGATCGGGCGAGTGGGCCAGCGACTCGATCGCGATGATCACATCGGCGCCGTCGGGGAGCAGGTCGCCGAGCGGCTCGTCGTAGCCACGCACGGTGAAGCGGCATGTCTGGGCCAGCCCACGCTGTGCGGCAGCCCGCGCGGCGCGATCGCGCTGCTCGGGGCTGAGGGTGATGCCGTGCCACGTCCCGCCGAGGCGCGCCTGCAGGTAGAAGGTCGTGCCGCCCAGCCCGCAGCCGGCATCGAGGCCCACGAGTTCGGTCGACGGACTACGCAGATCGTCGAGCGCGGCCAGCACGCGTTCATGCACGACGTCGCCCGAGACAGCGCCGCTCGGGGTGGCCAGCAGGCGATGGACCGACAGCGTGGCCTGGCCGGTGTCGTGGCCGACGGCGCGCGCGACATCCTGGAAGCGCGACAGCCACGCGTAATAGCGAGCAAGGCTCATGGCGGGATCAGAAGCTGAGTAGGTGCGTCACCTTCAGCACCAGCGCCCGCGACGGCAGTTGTGCGGCGGTCGGCCGCGCGATGTCCACGAAACGCGCGTCGTTGTAGACCAGGAAGATGTCGCTCAGCGGATGGTGGATCAGGTTGAAACGCACGTTCGCCGCCACCTGCCGGGTGACGCTGTTGTACTGCACGAACGCGTTGAGGAACATCCGCGTCGAGAACGACGTGTCGAGGCGCAGCGACGCCAGGTTGGTGTCGAACGAGGTGCCGTCGCGCAGCGTCACCACGTCGCGCGTCAGGCTCAGGGTGGTGGCGAAGTTCTCGTTGACGCGCAGCCGTCCACCGGCGGTGACGCCGCGCCGCCTGCCGTCGTAGTAGTCGCCGAGGCGGGCGGCGCCGCTCAGCGCGAGCCGTTTGGCGTTGTTTGCGTCGTAGCTCAAGGCATGACCGACGAACCGGTAGCGACCGGCGGCGATCGACTTCCCCACGGGAATGCCCTGCGGCCGGAAGGGCGAGATGAGCAGCTCCTCGTCGGCCGTGAAGGTGTAGTCGGCGGTCGAGGCATCCGACAGCTCCACGGTCACGCCCGGGGTGAAGAGCGACGTCTCGACGCCGATCGGCCGGGCTGTCGCCGCGTTCAGCGCGTCCCGGGTGTAGCGCGCGTATGAGAGCTGTGGCCGGATCTCGCGCACGTGCCCGGCCAGCGCCTTGGGCCTGACGCGCCGCAGCAGGGCGGCGTTGACGATGTCCACGCCCTGACGAGGCACAAAGCCCAGCTCGTCGCGAAACGTGTCGCCGAGCGACGTCAGGTTGACGCCGTATTGCATCAGACCCGAGTCGTACTGCGCTCCGGCGCGCCATGCCTCGCCACCGCCCACGCCGGTGGTCTCGGAGTGCATGACCATGCCGTCGATGTTCCACTGGCGCGTCGGATAGAAGCGCAGGTCGGCTCCGACCAGACGGTTCGACGACGGCCCGCGGTCCTTGTCGAGCACGAACACGCCAGCCGTGGAGTTGGTGAGGAACTCGCGGCCCACGCGCATCACCGAATAGGTCGCCCCCGGCAGCGCCGCGCCGGCCGCGCGGTTCTCCTCGTCGGTGCGCATGGCGAGCACGGCCACGCTGGTGCGGCCGACCTTGCCGGTGAGGCGGGCTCCGCCCACGATCGGGATCGGCGTGCCGGTGTCGCTCAGCCCGATGGTGCGGCTGAAGAAGGGCACGAGGTTGCTGGCCGTGCTGGCCGGCGGCCCGATCTGGAACGCGCCCTGGTTCTCGAGGAAGAACTCGCGCTTCTCCGGAAAGAACAGACTGAAGCGAGTCAGGTTGATCTGCTGCGCGTCGGTCTCGACCTGCGAGAAATCGGTGCGATAGCTGCCGTCGAGCACGAGATTGGTGCCGATGCCGACCTTCACGTCGAGGCCCCCGTCACCGCTCAGCGCGGTGCGGCCAGGCGTGTGGCGAGCCTCGCTGGTCACAAACGGCTTCACGCGGATGTTCCGGCCCGGTGTGACGCCACTGATGCCCTCGAGCACGCCGGCAAACGAGGTCTTGAACTGATTGAAGTTGCGTGGCGTCGGACTCCACACGGTCTGCTCGTTGGTATGGCGGATCAGCCGGAACAGCTGCAGCCCCCACACCTGCTCGTCCTGGCGCGGGAAGCGCAGTTGCTTGAAGGGAATCGCCTCTTCGACGTACCACGCGCCGGCGTCCTCGCTCGACCGGCACGTCCACACGCCGTCCCAATTGGCGTTGATGGTGCGGCCGTCGTCGTAGGACTGCGAGTCGCGGATGGCACAGCGCGGATTGGTCTGGAAGTTATAGGCGTTCAGTCGGTCGAGAAAGGTGTCGATGACGACCACGAACAGGTCGCCAGCGCGGGCATTGAAGTCGCGCTTCAACTCGTTGACGACCAGCTTGTCGGGCTCGTCCTCGTGGAACGTGGCACCGATGTAGAGGAACTCGTCGTCGTAGAGGAACCGCACGTCGGACCGGTGTTCGGACGTGACCGGCGCGCCTTCACGCGGCTGCTGCTGCACGAAGTCGGCGGCTGGCGGCGTGGTCTGCCATGCCGCTTCGTCGAGCCGGCCGTCGATGGTCATGCGGCCATTGGGCACGCGCGTAGCCGTCGCGCGTTTCTGCGAGGCCGGGCCGGCGGCCCGGCCCTGAGCGCGCACCGACGCGGCGCTGCCGAACAGGACGACGAGGCCGCAGGCCACGGCTCGGGCCCACACATTCACTCGGAACACAGGCAGGAATCATATGCGGACCTGATCGGGATGAGGTGTTTTCCGAGGCGACGTCGCCTGTGTTTGTCGACGCTGCATCCGGCCGGGCCGCCGTCGCGTATGACGACGCCTGGAACCCGCCGGGTGTAGCCACGTCGGCCTACAGGATCGAAATACGGTTCGCGATTGGTTCCACAATTAAGTCGTATTGGACATGAGGATGTCACGGACGATTCACTATCGTCATGAACAATGCGGACATCGCGTGGCTGCTCGTGAGCACGGCGTTGGTGCTCCTGATGACGCCGGCTCTGGGCTTCTTCTACGGCGGCATGGTCCGTTCGAAGAACGCGCTCAACACGATGATGATGAGTTTCGCCGCCCTCGGGCCGGTGGCCGTCGTGTGGGCCCTGGTCGGCTACTCGCTGGCCTTCGCGCCGGGCGGGCCGGCGGTCGGATCACTCGCCCACGCCGGTCTGCGCGGCGTCGGCCTCAACGCCCATGGCACGATTCCTCACCTGCTCTTCATGGCCTATCAGGGCACGTTCGCGATCCTCACGGCGGCGCTGATCTCGGGGGCGGTCGTCGAGCGTCTCCGCTTCAGCGCCTATCTCGCCTTCATCATGATCTGGGTGGTCGCGGTCTATGCGCCGGTGGCCCACTGGGTGTGGGGCGGTGGCTTCCTGACCACGCTCGGCGCGCTCGACTTCGCCGGCGGCACGGTGGTGCATGTCAATGCCGCGGCGGCCGCGTTCGTGGCGGCGATCGTCGTCGGGCCGCGCAAAGACTACGGCCGTCACGCGATGCTGCCGCACAACGTGCCGTTCACGTTGCTCGGCGCCGGCCTGCTGTGGTTCGGCTGGTTCGGCTTCAACGCCGGTAGCGCCCTGGCCGCCAACACCACCGCGGTGCTGGCCTTCGTGAACACGCTGCTGGCCCCGGCTGCCGCCCTGGCCACGTGGACCGTGCTCGACCTCGCCCGGGAAGGGCGCGTCACCGCGGTGGGCGCCGCCACCGCCATCGTGGTCGGCCTCGTGGCCGTCACGCCAGCGGCTGGTTTCGTTGGCCCGGTGGCCGCGCTGGCCCTCGGTGGACTGGCCGCCGTGCCCAGCTACTTCGCGCTCATCTACCGCGCCCGCACCACGCTCGACGACTCGCTCGACGTCGTGGCGGCGCACGGTCTAGGCGGCGCCACCGGCGCCGTGCTGACCGGCGTCTTCGCTGATCCGACGTGGAGCGGCGGCGCCAGCGGCCTGCTCACCGGTCACGCCTGGCAGGTGGTCATCCAATTGATCAGCGTGCTGCTGGTTGCCGCCTATAGCGCCGCGGCGACCTTCGGCATCCTGAAGGTGCTCGCGTTGATGATGCCGATCCGGATCAGCAGCCGGGTCGAAGGCGTGGGCCTCGACGTGACCGAGCATGGCGAAGAGGCCTACACCGGCGGCGACGGCGCCATCCTCGTTTCGCCCAGGGACTCCACCTATGCGGGGCGGTTGGTCGACTCGGTGGCCGTTTCCAACGGAGGCGGCTTGTGAAGCTCATCGTCGCCATCATCCGGCCCGAGCAGTTGAGCGACGTGCTCGAAGCGCTCTTCCACGCCGAAGTCCGCGGCCTCACCATCAGCCGCGTGCAGGGGCACGGCGGCGAGATAGAGCACGTGGAGAACTACCGCGGCACGACCGTGAAGATGGCGCTCGCCGAGAAGGTGCGGATCGAGATCGCGGTGTCGAATCACTTCGTCGACACCACCGTGAACACCATCCTCGCGGCCGCCCGCACCGGCGAGGTCGGCGACGGCAAGATCCTGGTGTTCCCGATCGAGAAGGTCTATCGCATCCGGACCGGCGAGCAGGACCAGGACGCGGTCACACCGGTGATCGCGCCGTCGCGTTAGGCGCGCTGGCCCACGCTGCCATCGGGGTCTGTGCCTCTTTGGGATGCATTCTCTATACGCATTGATTCAATAAAAACATTGCGCTTTGATTATCCATGAAATTTGCCTGTAATTGGCTCCGAGCAGGAGACAGCAGCAATGGGCGCACACCATTCGGAGGACCCTGGCGACCAGGCCCGGCCTCGCCGGTCCGAGGCGATCGCAGCCGGGCTGTATCGCGCCAGCGACGAACACGACGCCTGTGGCGTCGGCTTCGTGGCGCACATCAAGGGCCACAAGTCGCACGCCATCGTGCGCCAGGCGCTCGACCTGCTCATCAACCTCGAGCATCGCGGCGCCACCGGCTCCGACCCCGATACCGGCGACGGCGCTGGCATTCTGATTCAGATGCCTGACGCGTTCCTGCGGCGCGTCACCCCGTTCGACCTGCCCGCTGCGGGCACCTACGGCGCCGGCCTCGTGTTCCTGCCGACCGACGACGGTGCGCGGGCGGTCGTGCGGCGCCTGATCGAAGGGATCGTGCACGACGAGGGTCAGACGGTGCTCGGCTGGCGGCCCGTTCCCACACGGCTCGACGCCGTCGGCGCATCGGCCGCGGCGGTGGCGCCGGTGTTCGAACAGCTCTTCGTGGCGGCGAGCGCTGCCGTGAGCGGCCACGACCGGTCGCGGTTCGAGCGTTCGCTCTATCTCATCCGCAAACGGATCGAGCAGGGGGTCGCCGATCTCGACCTCGACTCCGAGGCCCGGCGCGCGTTCTACGTGGTGAGCCTGTCGGCCAACACCCTGATCTACAAAGGCATGCTCACGGCCACTCAGATCGAGCGGATGTTCCCCGACCTGTCCGACCCGGCCGTCACGTCGGCCCTGGCCCTGGTGCACCAGCGCTTCTCGACCAACACCTTCCCGTCGTGGCCGCTGGCCCACCCCTATCGGATGGTGGCGCACAACGGCGAGATCAACACCCTGCGCGGCAACATCAACTGGATGCAGGCCCGGGAAGGGCTGCTCGAGTCGAGCGTGTTCGGCGCTGACCTGAAGAAGCTCCTGCCCGTCATCCGGCCGGGCGGCAGCGACACGGCCACCTTCGACAACGTGCTCGAGTTCCTGGTCATGTCGGGCCGCTCGCTCCCGCACGCCGTGCTGATGATGATCCCGGAGCCGTGGAGCGGCAATCCCGACCTGGATCCGGCCGTGCGCGACTTCTACGAGTACCACTCGTCGCTCATGGAGCCGTGGGACGGGCCGGCCTCGATCGCCTTCACTGACGGCACGCTGATCGGCGCGGTGCTCGATCGCAACGGCCTGCGGCCGTCGCGCTACACCGTGACCACCGACGACCTGGTCATCATGGCGTCGGAAGTGGGGGCGCTCGACATCCCCGCCGACCGCGTGGTGAAGAAGGATCGCCTGCGTCCCGGCAAGATGCTGCTCGTCGACACCGCGCAGGGCCGGATCGTGAGCGACGACGAGCTCAAGCGCGAACTCGCCGCCGCCCAGCCCTACGGCGAGTGGCTGCGCACGCACCTGGTCGACATCGAGCACCTGCCGGCCGCGCGAGCCGAACGGCCCGACCACCAGACGGTGCTGAAGCGGCAACTGGCCTTCGGCTACACCCAGGAAGACCTGCGCCTGCTGCTCACGCCCATGGCCGCAAGCGCCGAGGAGCCGATCGGCTCGATGGGCACCGACACCGCGCTGGCCGTGCTCTCGGACAAGCCGCGTCTGCTCTACGACTATTTCGCACAGCTCTTCGCCCAGGTCACCAATCCACCGCTCGACGCCATCCGCGAGGAGATCATCACTTCGATGGGCTCGACCATCGGCCCCGAGAGCAACCTGCTCCACGCCGGTCCGGAAGCGTGCCGGCAGATCAAGATCGAATATCCGATCCTGCACAACGACCAGGTGGCGAAGCTCCGTCACCTGCCCCCGGGATCGCCGTTCCGATCGACGACGCTGCCACTGCTCTACAACCCCGACGAAGACGGGCCGGGCCTGGAACGCGCGATGGAGGAGCTATGCCGCAAGGCCAGTCAGGCGGTGGCGGCTGGCTACGGCATCCTCATCCTCTCCGACCGCGGCGTCGACGCCACCCACGCGCCGATTCCCAGTCTGCTGGCCACCGCGGGCGTCCATCACCACCTGGTGCGTGAAGGCGCGCGGACCAGGTGCGGACTCCTGATCGAGAGCGGCGACGCACGCGAGGTGCATCACGTGGCCCTGCTCATGGGCTACGGCGCCGGTGCGGTCAATCCGTATCTTGCCTTCGAGTCGTTGCCCGACCTGATTCGTCAAGGGCTCCTGCCTGGCGTCACCGAAGCCCAGGCCGTGCTCGGCTACATCAAGGCGCTCAACAAGGGCGTGTTGAAGGTGATGTCGAAGATGGGCATCTCGACCCTGCAGAGCTACTGCGGGGCCCAGATCTTCGAGGCCGTGGGCCTGGCCCACGACTTGGTCGAGAAGTACTTCACCGCAACCGCCTCGCGGATCGGCGGCATCGGGCTCAAGGCGGTATCGGAAGAAGTACGGCGCCGCCACGCGCGGGCGTTCGGACGCCGAGCCGCCGGACCAGTGGAACTGGACAGCGGCGGCGACTACCAGTGGCGCCGCGACGGCGAAGTGCACCTGTTCAATCCGGACACGGTATTCCGGCTGCAGCACGCCACACGGACGGGCAAGTACAGTCTGTTCAAGGAGTACACGCGGCTGGTCGACGACCAGAGCCAGAAGCGTGCGACTCTGCGCGGGCTCTTCACGCTCAAGCCCGCGGCCGCTCCGCTTCCGCTCGACGAGGTCGAGTCGGTGGCGTCGCTGCTGACCCGCTTCTCCACCGGCGCGATGTCATTCGGATCGATCAGCCAGGAGGCGCACGAAACGCTGGCCATCGCCATGAACCGCATGGGTGGCAAATCGAATACCGGTGAAGGGGGCGAAGACCCAGCGCGCAACCTGCCCGACGCCAACGGCGACTCACGCCGCAGCGCCATCAAGCAGGTGGCGTCAGGCCGCTTCGGCGTGACCAGCGAATACCTCGTGAGCGCCGACGACCTGCAGATCAAGATGGCGCAGGGCGCCAAGCCCGGCGAAGGGGGCCAGCTGCCCGGTCACAAGGTCTATCCGTGGATCGCGAAAGTGCGACACTCCACGCCGGGCGTCGGCTTGATCTCGCCGCCGCCGCATCACGACATCTATTCGATTGAGGATCTGGCGCAGCTCATCTTCGACCTCAAGAACGCCAATCCCCGGGCTCGCGTGCACGTGAAGCTGGTCGCCGAATCGGGCGTCGGCACCGTGGCCGCGGGCG
>JBDTWC010000050.1:0-9122 GCA_040006875.1 Acidobacteriota bacterium
TCCGCACCCCGGCGAGCGGCGGCCGTGCTGCGCTTCAAGAACCTGTCGACGCAGCCGGCCGACGCCTGGCTGTCAACGGCACTGGCCGAGATGCTGGCCACCGAACTGGGCGGCGGTGGGCAGCTGCGGATCGTGGCGCCCGACGCGGTGGCGCAAGCCGAGCACGACGCCAGCGCCGCGTCCGGACCCGATGCCGGTGCCACCCTGGCGCAGGTGCGGCAGGCACTGGCCGTGGACTTCGTCGTGAACGGCTCGTTTGCCGTGGGCGCCGCGCCCGGCCGGCCGGTGCGGCTCGACGTGCAGGTGCTGCGCGCGGCTGGCGATTCGATCTCGGTGACGCAGACCGGCACCGAGGCCGCGCTGTTCGCGCTCGTGACCGACACCGGCCGCGCGTTGCGCCAGCGCCTCGGGATCGATGACAACTCCCCGGCCATTGCGCAGGCCATCCGCGCCGCCCTGCCGCAGAGCGTGGAGGCCACGCGCCTCTACGCGGAAGGCCTTGAACGACTGCGCGCGCTCGAAGCCGTGACCGCCGGTACGCTGCTGGCTCGGGCCGCCGCGCTCGAACCCGGCAACGCCCTGATCCAGGCGGCGCTCGCCTCGGCGTGGACGGCGCTCGGCTACGATGCGCGCGCCGTCGAAGCCGCGCAGCGTGCGTTCGACGCCGCTGACGGCTTGTCGCGCGAGCAGCGTCTCGTCGTCGAGGGGCAACTGCACGAGGCGCGCAAGGACTGGCCGCGCGCGCGCGACATCTACCGCACGCTCTGGGGATTCTTCTCGGACAACGGCGAGTACGGGCTGCGCCTGGCCGCGGCGCAGACCGCGGCGGGCCGCGCCGCCGACGCGCTGATCACCGTGACCACGTTGCGCGCGCTGCCGCCGCCCCAGGGCAACGACCCGCGGGTCGACCTGGCAGAGTCGCAGGCTGCCTCCGCACTCGGCGATTTCCCTCACGAACTGAAGGCCGCCGAGCAGGCCGTGGCCCGGGCCCGCGAGCAACACTCGCTGCAGTTGCAGGCCCGCGCCCGCATCGCTGAAGGCCGCAGCCGCTACAACCAGGGCCAGTCGAAGGAGGCCGAAGCGGCCCTCGACGAGGCGCGCGCGGCCTTCACCGCGGCCGGCGACCGCGCCGGGCTGGCTGGCGCCTTGAACAGTCTCGGCACCGTCGCGGACGACCGCGGCGACACGGCCCGCGCCGAACGTCTCTACAACGAGTCGCTGGCCGCCAGCGCGGCGGTGGGCGATCGGCGTGGCATGTCGTCGGCCCTCAACAACCTTGGCATCCTGCTCAAGGACCACGGCCGCCTGGTCGAGGCCCGTCAGATGCACGAACGCGCGCTTGCCATCCGCCGCGAGATCGGTGACCGGAATTGGACGGCGGTGTCGCTGAACAACATCGGAGTGGTGCTCTACGAGCAGGACAAGTTGCAGGACGCCGCCGGCTACTACAGCCAGTCGCTGGCCATTGCCCGCGCCATTGGCGACAAGCGGGGCGAGGTGCGCGCGCTCCACAACGCGGCCGTGGTGCAGCGCGAACTGGGTGACGTGGTGGCCGCGCGCACCAATTACGAGCTGGCGGTGGCGGCCCGCGCCGCCATCAACGATCGCCGCGGCGGCGTGATGGCCCGCGTCGAACTTGGGGTGGTGCAGCTGGCGCAGGGCGAGTTCAACGCGGCACGGCGCACCGAAGACGAGGCCGTGGCGCTGAGTCGCGCGGTGCCGCTGGTTGAAGGCGAAGCCAACGCCACGCACGTGCTCGGCGACATCGCCCTGGCCCAGGGCGACTTCGCGGCCGCCCGGCGGCACTACGACGCGGCGCTGGCGCTGCGCGAGAAGCTGGGCCAGACCCGCATCGTGCACGAAAGCGAGGTGGCGCTCGGCGCCTTGGCCATCGAAGACGGCCGCTTCGCCGAGGCGGAGCGCCTGGTGCAGCCGGCGCTGGCGCCCGGCGCCGAGCAGACCACGGTGCGGCTGCAGGCGCTGCTGGTGCTGGCGCGGGCCCGCCTGGGCGAGCACGACGTGCCCGGGGCTCGCCGCGCGCTCACCAGCGCGCGCGCCTTGGCGGCAAGCACCGAACGCATCATGTCGCGCTGGGCGCTCGACACCGTCGAGGCGCGCATCGATCTGCAAGAGGGCCGCATCGCGCCGGCCCGCGCCCGGCTGAGCGCGCTGCGCGCGGTCGTGGCCAAGAAGGGCCTGGTGCTGGCCGAGCTCGAAACCCGGCTGCTGCTCGCCGACGCGGCGGCCGCGGCCCACGACCCCAACGCGGCGCGTGACCTCGCCACGCTCACGAGCGATGCCACGGCTCGCGGCGCCGGGCTCATCGCCAGGCTCGCCGCGCGACTGGGTGCGCGATCGTGACCACCGACGGCGACCTGACGGCGCTGCTGCAGGCCTGGCAACGCGGCGACCCCGGTGCCGGCGACGCGCTCGTGCCGCTGGTCTACGCGCACCTGCGCGGCATCGCCGCCAACCGTCTGCGGGGCGAGCGCGGCGCTCATACCCTGCAGCCGACGGCCCTGGTCCATGAGGCGTGGCTGCGGCTGGCTGGGCAGCACGGCGGCCACTGGCAGAACCGCTCGCAGTTCTTCGCCATCGCGGCCCAGATCATGCGGCGCATCCTGGTGGATCACGCGCGGCGGCGCCTGGCGGCCAAACGCGGCGACGGCGCGGCGATGGCGGACATCGACGACCTGGCCGAGATGATCGCCAGCCCCCTGCCCGACGAGCGGATGCTCGCCCTCAACGACGCCCTGGATCAGCTGTCGGCGCTCGATGAGCGGCAGGCCCGTGTGGTCGAGCTGCGGTTCTTCGGCGGCCTGTCGGTCGAGGAGACCGCCGACGTGATGACGCTGTCGCCCACCACCGTGAAGCGCGAGTGGGCCACGGCTCGCGCCTGGCTCTTCCGCGCGGTGCGCGACGGCGCGCCGGCCTGACCCTGGTCCCATCCCCCACCGTTCTGCGCGTCTACTAGTGCCGGCTTCCGCCGGCATGGAGGCGCTTCCGCATGGTTCGACCAATCGTCGTCGCCGCTCTGGCTCTCGCCGCGTGCGCCGGCCTCGCCAGCCCCGGAGCCGCGCAGACACCGCCGAAGCCGGTGGTCAGGAAGCCGGCGGCGCCGGTCGCCAAGCCTGGGGCCAAACCCGCCGTGCCGGCGGCCGCCAAGGCGGTCACGCCGGCGCCACCGGCCCCGCCGTCGGACGTCAGGGTCGTGACCTCCTACACGCAGGGCGCGCAGATCTCCGTGAACACGACCTACCTGGCGGTGGGCCGCCAGCGCGTGGAGTTTCCAGGCCTGGTGACGCTCGACCAGTGCGACCTGAAGCGCTCGGTGCTGCTGAGCCCGACGGCCAAGCGGTTCCGTGTGCAGCCCGACGCGCCGCCGCCGCCGGAGACGACGGCCCCGGCGATGCCCGACCTGTCGGCCATGGCCGCGGCCATGGGCGTGGCCATGCCTCCGGGCGGCATGCCGCCGAACGGCGCCTTCGGGGCCCCTATTGTCGGCATGAACGGCATGGGCCAGCCGGCGAAGAGCGGCGTGGTCACGATCACGACCTCGCTCACCGACACGCTCGAGCGGCAGCAGATGTTCGGCCTGGAAGCGCGGCACATCAAGACCGTGGTCACGAAGCAGACCACGGGAGATGTGTGCGACAAGACGCCGCTGCGCACCGAGGTGGACGCGTGGTACGTGGACCTCCCCAAGGCGGCCTCGACGTGCGGCCGGGCCGCACCGGTGCCGGTCGCACCAGCACCCACCGACGAGGGCTGTCAGGACCGCACCGAAACGCGCGTCGTCGGCGACGTCACGCTCGGCTTCCCGGTCAAGACCATCACCACCAATACGAGCGGCGAGGGCGACAAGCAGGAGTCCTCGGTGACGCGCGCGGAAGTGACCGCCCTCGAGATCACGCGCCTTGATCCAGCCCTGTTCGAGGTGCCGGCCGACTACGTGGAAGCGAAGAGCGCGCTCGAGCTCACACCCGCGATGGCCAGCGGCAGCCCGCTCTCGGACGTGCTGTTCGGCTCCACCGCCGACGGCTCGAGCACCGCTACCGCCAAGATGGCCGGCATGACCCGCATCGGCGTGATGGAGCCCGTGAACACGTCGGGGCGCTCATCGCTCAGGATGAAGGCGCTGCGTCAGGAACTGGTGACCAAGCTCACCAAGGCGCCGCTCGAGGCCGTGCCGCTCAGCGGCACGCTGCAGGTCAACGCCGCCGACGCCAAGCGCTTCGAATGCGACTACGTGCTGGTCACCGAGATCACGGAGGTGAAGACGTCGAAGCCGGGCAAGCTGTCGCGTCTGCCCGGCGGCGGTCCGCCCAAAGATCACCACGAGGTGAAGATGACCTTCCGCCTCTATCCGGCCGACGGGACCGCCACGATCGTGGCCGCCGGCGACGTGAAGGCCGACAACGGCGGCGGTTTCAGCCTGTCGTCGGCGCTGCGCGTGGCGGCCTTTGCCGGACAGCTCTACATGGGCTTCGGCATGGGCATGATGGGCGGCTTCGGCGGAATGGGCGGCATGGGTATGGGCATGGGGATGATGAATCCCATGTTCGCGATGAGCCGCGGCAGCGCGCTCGGCTCGTCGTTCTTCGATCCGCGCTCGAAGGCCATGAGCTCGATGGCTACAGGCTTCGGGGGGCTGAGCGGCCTGCCCGGCATGGGCGATCCGGCGGAGGTCGAGGTGCAGAAGGTCGTGTCGAAGGCGCTCGATGACGTGGTCAAGGCCACCGGCGATCGGATCAAGCGCCCGACGAAGTAAGCCGCGCGCAGCCAGGCTGCGCCAGCCATGGTCCCGTTGGCGGGCCGTTGCCGCGTTACAGAAAGACTGGCCTCTGCCCCTCATAGAGAGCCGTCCTGGAGGATCCGATGCGTGCTACCCGATTCGTCTCTGCCCTGGCGATTGCCGCCCTCATGTCCGCATCCACCGCTGGTCCGGTCGTTGCCGGCCCGGCCGACGCGCCGGTGGCTCTGGTGCAGCGATCCCCGTCTCCGCTCAAGAGTTCGATCGAGCGGGCCGCCGCCGTGGCCGCCGACGCGAACCAGTTCCCGCGCGTTGCCGAGCGACGGCCGGCGACGCCGCGCAAGTCCATGCAGGGCGGCGGCGGGGGCGGCGGCATGATGATGATCGCGCTCCTCAGCACGGCCGCGGGCCTGGCGGCCACCTACTGGATGGTCAAGGAGATGAAGAAGAACAACGACACCACCACCACCGCGCAATAGGCGCGCCCTGAGGGCTGGACATCGCGGCGCGGCCACGTAGTATGGGCGGATGCGTGCTGAAGGCCGGCCCGGCGGCCTGGACGGCGATTCGGGCTCGGTCTGGCTCGGATGACCGACCATCCGAGCCGCGTCACCGTGCTGCTGCGCGAGTGGCAGGGCGGCGACGCCCGCGCCGGCGCCGATCTGGCCGCCGCCGTCTACGACGAGTTGCGGCGTCTGGCCGCGTCGCGTCTGCGACTCGAACGCGGCAACCACACGCTGCAGGCCACCGCGCTCGTCAACGAGGCGTGGCTCAAGCTGGTCGATCAGCGCAGCGGGTGGCAGAACCGCGGCCATTTCTTCGCGCTGGCCGCTCAGGCCATGCGCCGCATCCTGGTCGATCACGCGCGCCGGCGCCACAGCGCCAAACGCGGCCGCGATCCGGACATGGTGCCGGTCGACGACGTGCTCGACCTGCTGCCCAGCCCGCTGCCCGACGAGCGGCTGATCGCGGTGGACGAGGCCCTCACCCAGCTGGCCGTGCTCGATCCACGGCAGGCCCAGGTCGTGGAGCTGCGCTTCTTCGCGGGGCTCTCGGTGGCCGATGTGGCGCAGGTGCTCGACGTGTCGCCAACCACGGTCAAGCGCGAGTGGGCCAGCGCCCGGGCATGGCTGTTCGACGCCATCGAGGCGCCGCGTGAATGAGCCGTCCGCTCTTACCGCCGCCGCCCATCAGGCCATCAAGGCGTCGCTGCTGACGGCGCTCGACCTCGAGGCCGGCGCCCGCGCCGCCTGGCTCAGCGATCTGGACCATAGCGATGGCGCTCTGTCGCGCGAAGTCCGGCGGCTCCTCGACGCGCATGAGCGCGCCGGCCGCTTCCTCGATCTGCCCGACGGCGATGACGAGGACGGCGACCGGCCCCTGCCGGCCAACTTCGCGATTGGCCCGTTTGTCATCGAACGCGAATTGGGCCGCGGCGGCATGGGCATGGTCTATCTGGGAACGAGACGCGATCACGGCTACGTGCAGCGCGTGGCCATCAAAGTGCTCGGCCCGCACGTGCCCCCGGGCGCTGTGGCCCGCCTGCGCGACGAGCGCCGCATCCTGGCCGGGCTCAATCACGCGTGCATCGCCCACTTCGTGGACGGCGGCACGACCAGCGAAGGCCTGCCCTACCTGGCCATGGAGTATGTGGCCGGCCGGCCGGTTACGAGCAGTTGCGATGAGGCGGGGCTCGACGTGCCAGCGCGTCTGCGCCTGTTCTTGAAGATCTGCGGTGCCGTGCACTTCGCGCACCAGCACCTGGTGGTGCATCGCGACATCAAGCCCTCGAACATCCTGGTCACCGCTGACGGCACCCCCAAGCTGCTCGACTTCGGCATCGCGAAGCTGCTCGAAGCCGGGCCCGACGCCCACGTCGCCACCGTGCAGGTGCTCACGCCGCACTACGCCAGTCCCGAGCAGGCCGCCGGCGGCGCGGTGACCACGGCCACCGACGTCTACTCGCTCGGCATGCTGCTCTACGAACTGCTCACCGGCAGTAGCCCGTACCGCGGCGTGAGCCGCGACTCGTCGCCGCTCTCCGTGCTCGACGCCGTGCGCACCGCCGAGCCCGAGCGGCCGTCGCAGGCGGCGGCGCGGGCCGTGCGGGTCGGGCTCGACGCCGATCTCGACGCCATCATCCTCAAGGCGCTGCGCAAGTCTCCGGCCGATCGCTACGGGTCGGCCGAGCAGTTCGCCGCCGACCTCGAGCGCTATCTCGCTGGCCGGCCCGTGCTCGCGCGTCAGGGGTCAACCGTCTACGCGGCGCGCAAGTTCGTGGGCCGCCATCGCGCCGGGGTCGCGGCCGCAGTGGTGGCACTGGCCAGCCTCACGGCCGCCACCGGCGTGTCGCTGTGGCAGTCGCGCGCGGCCGACCGTCAGCGGCTCCGCGCCGAGGCGCGCTTTGCCGACGTGCGCAAGCTGGCCAACTCGTTCGTGTTCGAGTTCGACGAGACGGTGCGCGACATTCCGGGCACCACCGCCGCGCGAAAGCTCGTGATCGCGCGCAGTCTGGGCTATCTCGAGGAACTCGCCCGCGACGTGCACGACGACCTGCCCATGCAGCGCGAGCTGGCCGCCGCGTATCAGCGCATCGGCGACGTGCAAGGCAATCCCTTCATGTCGAATCTCGGCGAGCGAAGCGAGGCTCTGGTCAACTACCGGCGGGCTCTGAACTTGCGCGAACCGCTCGGCAGCTCGCCGACGGCCACCGCCGCCGACCGCGCGGGACTCGCCTCGGCCCTCTCCGCGGTCGGCGATCTGCTGTGGGCCGGAGGCGACTTCGCTAGCGCCTTGGTGCACTACGAGCGCGCCTCGGGCCTCGACGAGGCACTGGCGGCCGCGGCTCCCGAAAGTCGCACCGCCGCCTACGGAGTCGCGCGCAGCGCCTATCAGATGGGTCAGGCGCTGACCAAACTCGGCCGCTTCTCCACGGCGCGTCAGCACTACGCCCGCAGCCGCGTCGCGCTCGACGGCGGCGCGCTCGCGCACGACACAGCCGAGCACCGGCGCTTCCAGGCGGTCGCCGCCATGAAGGAAGCCGACTGCCTGCTGCGCGAGGGCATGGTCGACCCGGCGGTGGCGCTCTATCGCCAGTCGGCCGCGACGTTGGGCGGGTTGTCGCAAGCCGATCCCGCCAGTTCAGCGCTGCGCCGCACCTACGCGTTCGTGCTGAATCGCGTGGCGGCGGCGGAAGGGGTGGCCGGCCGCTACGACCTGGCCGCGCCGGTCATCGCGGAAGCGCTGGCGGCCCAGGAGGCACTCGGCCACGCCGATCAAGGCAACAGTCAGGTACAAGGCGACATCGCCATGTCGCTGAGCACGCGCGGCGGCCTCGAGCTGCTGCATGGCCGGCCGGCCGACGCGGAGCGTGTGCTCGGCCGCGCGCTCGCCGCCTACGACGCCTTGCGCCGCACGCAGACCGACTATGTGGACCTGCGCAGCGATCACGCGGTAGCGGTGCGCCGGCTCGGGGATGCGCGACTGGGAAGTGGCGATGTCGAGGGGGCACTGCGCCACTACGACGAGGCGCGCGTCATGCTCGACGCCACGCCCCGCGACGGCGAGTACGCGCCCGAGCGGGCGCTCGTCTACTTGCGGATGAGTGAGACCGGGCGGCGGGTGCCGGCGGCGAGCGCGGATGACGTGCGGCGCTGGCGCGCCGAAGCGCTCGACGAGTGGACGCGGCTGTCGGCGGCGGGCGTCCGCGCCTGGATGGGCGAATTCGGCGGCGCCACGCGCCTGGCCGAGGCGATGGCCGGCGCCAGCGGAACTGGCACCGGCCGCCCAACTCGTTAGGGCTTCTTCACGTCGAGCTTGATGGCCTTGATGGCGTCTTCGCCGCCGGCCAGTTCCGCCTGGCCCACCGCGTAGCCGTTGAGGCTGAGGAAGTAGGCAATGATGTCCGCGTATTCCTGCGGCTTCATCGACCCGGGCGCGTCCATCGGCATCCCCATGAGCGCCGTGTGCAGCTCGGTGAGCGGCTTGTCGGCCCACGCCTTGGTGAACTCCGTGCCCTTGAACTTCTCGAGCTCGTGGCACGACGCGCACGACGAATCGTAGAGCGTCTTGCCGCGCGTGGCCTGCGCGGCGGTGTAGACGCCCTCGCTGGCGGCCTTGGCCTGGAACGCACGGGCGTCGACGGTGCCGACCCAGACGGTGACGGCAACCGCGGCCGCGGTGCTGAAGGCGATGAACAGTCTCGATGTCATGGACAGTGGCTCTCTGCAGGCGGTGAATTGGGCCTGTCTGGACCAGTGTAACGCGGCAGCCGCTAGTTCTGCGCCGGGGTGACCTCGACCTTGCCGCCGGCCTTCTTCCACGCGTCCCAGCCGCCGACCAGCACCTTGATGTTCTTCACGCCGACACG
>JBDTWC010000051.1:0-9070 GCA_040006875.1 Acidobacteriota bacterium
ACGGCGGCACGCTCTTCCTCGACGAGATCGGCGATCTCAAGTTCGACCTGCAGGCCAAGCTGCTGCGCGCGATTCAGGAAGGTGAGATCGAACGGGTCGGCGGCGACAAGCCGATCCCGGTGCGGTTCCGTCTGGTCGCTGCCACCAACGTCGACCTGGAGCGCAGCGTCAAGGAAGGCACGTTCCGCGAGGACCTCTACTGGCGCCTCAACGTGATTCCGATCCGCATCCCGCCGCTGCGCGAGCGCCTCGAGGATGTGCCGGAGCTGGTCCGTTTCTTTCTCAACCGCTACAACACCCGCTTCCGCAAGAACGTGCAGGGTGTGGCCACGTCCACGCTCGCAATGCTGCAGAACTACTGGTGGCCGGGCAACATTCGCGAGCTCGAGAACCTGGTCGAGCGGCTGGTCGCGACCTGCAACCACGACTGGGTCACCGATGGCGACCTGCCGTTTGAACTGCAGGTCGCCGACCTCGACCGCGGCGCCGGCGTCTCGAATCTGCTCGATCGGGCGCTCGTCACCTTCGAGCGCAACTACATCATCCGCGCGCTCGAGCGCAGCCGCTGGAACGTGACCCAGACGGCCCGCTATCTGGGCATTCCGCTGAGCACGCTCAAGTTCAAGCTCGATCGGCTCGAGATCAAGGACCTGGCGAAAAAAATTCGTGGGGGCGGTGCCTAGCACCGGAAGGCTGGACGATGCGACGGGGACCGAGGTCCCCGCCGTCGTCTTCACCGGGGGGCGGGGTGAGGGCTACTTGCGCGGCAGGACGGCGTCCTTCAACTGCTTGACGATCCGCGCCTTGACCACGGTCTTGGCGGGAATCTTGATCGGCTCGCCGGTGGCGGGATTGCGCCCCATGCGCGCCTTGCGCTTCTGCACGACCAACTTCACCATGCCGGGCATCACGAACTCGCCCGAGCGCTTCAGTTCCTTCTCGCAGAGTGCCGTGAGCTCGTCGAACAGCTCACGCACCTGCGTCCGCTTCAGTTCGAACTTCTCGGCGAAGTGGGAAAAGAGCTCCGACTTGCCCATCCTGCGCGCCTCTGGCATGTGATCGTCCCCCTGGTTTGCAGCCGCGCGCCTCTGATGCGTGACTCGCACGTCCGCGCGCGGCAACGGATAGTGCGGAAATTCTGTGGAAAAGCAGGGGGGAATGCTAGCGCGCACGCCGGACCGTGTCAACGAAACGATGCGCCACGCGATCGGGCCACGCCGACGCGGATGCTAAGATCGAAGTCATGTCCACGGCGGCCCCGCTCGAGACGTTTCCCAATCCCCGGCCCGAGCGCGACTACGAGATCTCGATCGCGTGCCCCGAGTTCACGTCGATGTGTCCGAAGACCGGCTTGCCCGACTTCGGCACGATCACCATCCGCTACGTGCCGGACCAGATCTGCGTCGAGTTGAAGGCGCTCAAGTACTATCTGCTCGGCTTCCGGAGTCAGGGGATCTTTTACGAGGCGGCGACCAACCGCATCCTCGACGACCTGGTGGCTGCCTGCCAGCCGCGGCGCATGACCGTAGTCGGCGACTTCACCGCGCGCGGCGGCATCAGCACCACCGTCACCGCTACCTTCGTCAAACCGTAGCGGCTACGCGGCCGGCAGCGCCCGCGACACGATCGCGCGCGCGAAGGTGTCGAGCTCGGCGCGCAAGACCCCGGGCCGCAGCGACGACAGCGGCACGCCGGCGTTGAGCGCCGAGACCACGGTGCGGTAGTCGCTCGTGAAGCGGTGATCGATGTGCCGGCCGAGCGCCTCCTCGATCTCGCGCAGCGGCACCACTTCAAGGTCGGACGTGCGATTGAGCACGTAGCGCACGCGGCCTTCTGGCACGCCGGCCAGGCGCACCAGATCGCGCAGCCGCTGCAGGTTGCGCAGGCACGGCACGTCGGGGTTGGCGACGAGATGCACTTCGTCGGACATGTGAAGGGCAGCCGCCGAGCACGGGGTCAGGGTGCTGCCCGCGTCGATCACGACGTAGTCGTAGCCGCGCCGCAGCGTGTCGATGGCGTGCTCGACGTCGGCGGCGTCGGCGGAACCGGGCCGGCCGATTTCGGCCGCTGCCGGCAGTACGTCGAGGCCGCAGTCGTGACGGGCCAGCATCGCCGGCACCGCGTGCGGATCGATCCAGTCGAGCTGATCGAGCAGATCGAGCAGCGTGAACTTCGAGCGCACCCCGAGGAACAAGCCGACGTCGCCAGTGCCGGGCTTCAGATCGACGATTACCGTCGGCAAGCCGCTGACGCGACGCAATTCCGCCGCGCAGTTCACCGCCAGCGTCGTCGTGCCGGTGCCACCCTTCGTACCCAGGAACGAAACCACCATGTGCGGGGTGTGAACGCAATGCATGTGCCACGCGTGCAACCCGCAGCTTCACGGGCGTTTGCGCGCGCTTGCACCCCGGAGTCGGCGCACGATCCCGGTTCCGTTCTTTCCATTTTGTAAGCGAGCGATCAATTTCGGAGCAGTCGGCGCCACGTCGGCACCGTGCACGCAGCGATATGTCCGGCAATTCGTCGCTCGGCGGATGAGGTACACGAATTGCTCCTTCGCTGCTCGGTCCCCACACATGCCCAAGCGCACGCCCTCGACTGATCCGGTTCCTCCCACCGACGAATGGGGCATCTACGATCCGGCCAAAGCCGGCATGCAGGCGCTCTACGCCCGACTTGGACGTCCCGTCATTCGTGCCTCGGCCAAGAAGCAGCGCCAGGAGCGCCGTCGCGGTTTCCGTGAGGAACGGACCAACGACGGCGTCGGCCTGGCGATCCAGGAAGCGATGCGCCGCGCCGGAGTCATGGAGGCGAAGGCCGCGTGCCGGTGTCACCGGCGCGCGCGGTGCGCATCGCCCTGCGTGCGGCCAAGCCGAAAAGCCCGGCTGCGCCGCTCGAGACGCTGATCTCGACGCCTGAGCCAGTCGCGATGGGAGTGCCCGGCCCCGTGGTCGCCGCCGGGCCGGACGCAGGGCCGAAGCGCAAGGTCACGCGGCGGGCCAAGATCGCCGCGGCGCCTGAGGTTCAACCGCTTGCAGCGCCCGTCGTTGCGCCGTCGCCGGTCGTGACCGTCGAGGTGGCACGGCCCGTCAAGGCACGCACCGCGCGCAAGACGGCCAAGGCACGGGTCCAGGCCGAGCCCACTGCGGCCGCCGCTGCGGCGCCAGTCGCTCCGACGGCTCCGCCGGCGCCCTCGCCGCGCCGCCCTCGTGGACCGGTGCCGCTTGCGGCGTGGGCCCATGCCGTGAGTCATGCGCCGAAAGTGGAGCCGCGCCGCGGCGACAAGCGCGGCTTCTGGCGCGGCATCTTCCGCATGCCCGCCGACGTGGCGCTGGTGGAATACGCGCACGGCGCCCGCATCCATCGCCTGCTCATCGAGACGACGGAAGACCTCGCGCTGCCGGAACTGCTTTAGGCGCGGCTCGGGCCGGGGCGCACCCGAGGAACATCGGCGGCCGTGCACCGTCTATAAGCTCGCCTCGCCTGCCTCGCCGAATCAGGAGCTGTTGCCGTGCGCCACTGGATTGCTGCGCTCCTGCTGGTCGTGCTCCCCTGGTCGCCGATCGCGCGCGCCCAGGCGCCGGCGCCGCCCGACACCGACCTCGACCGCTTCATGGCCGCAGTGCTGGCCCGGCGCGACGACAACTGGAAGAAGCTGCAGCAGTACATCCTCGACGAGCGTGAGCGGGTGCAGGTCACCGGTCCAGGTGGCGCGCGCCTGTTCGGGATGAGCCGGGACTACCGCTGGTTTCAGAAGGACGGCTTCTTCATCCGCAGTCCGCTCACCGCCAATGGCGTGACGGTGGGCGAGTCCGACCGGCGCCGCTATGAAACCAAGTGGTTGAAGGAGCAGCAGGACCGCGACCAGCGGCGGCGCGAGCGGCGGAGCCGAGCTTCGTGTCGGCGGCCTACTTCCTGCGTTTCAAGTTCGAATCCGGTCACTACGCTCTCGCGGGCAAAGAGCAACTCGGCGGCCGCGAAGTGCTGCGCATCGAGTACTACCCGGCCAGGCTCTTCGCCGACCGCGAGGACCACGCCGACCACGAGAAACACGACGACGGCGACGAGCGCTTCGACCGCCAGATGAACAAGGTGTCGCTCGTGACCCTGTGGATTCTTCGCGACGAGCGTCAGATCGTGCGCTACGTGTTCGACAATGTGGACATGGCTTTCCTGCCCGGCCGCAGCCTGCTGCGCGTCGACGGCCTCACCGCGTCGATGAAGATGGCCGAGCCCTTCCCGGGCGTGTGGCTGCCGCAGGCCATCGAGGGGCACGTGCGCTTCGGCACGGCGGCCGGCAGCGTGGCGGCGGCCTACGACATCGCCTATGTCGACTACAAGCTGGCCGGCGTGACGGTGAAGGTGCGATGAAGCAGGCGGGGCTGGTGTGTCTGGCCGTCGTGCTGGCCGCCGTGGCGGGGATGGCGGCGCCACTTGCCGCGGCTCAGGACGATCCGCCGATCGTCGAGATCCGCGTGCACGGCAATCACGTCACCCCCGATGCCGATGTGCTGGCCGTCAGCGGCTTGAAGGTCGGCGACGCGTCGAGCGAAGCGAATCTGACCGCGGCCAAGGACCGGATCGAGGCCAGCGGGCGCTTCGCCTCGGTGGCCGTGCGCCGGCTGGCGCGCTCGATCGACGATCCCAACGACGTGATGGTCATGCTGCTCGTCGAGGAAGTGGCAGGCGCGAGTGAGGACATTCACCGGCCCGGATGGCTCCGCCAGACCGCCGCCGGCGTGATGTGGGTGCCGGTGCTGCGCTACGAGGAAGGATACGGCGTCACCTTCGGGCTGCAACCGGCGGTGGCCGATCTGTTCGGCGCCAACAGCCAGCTGGCCGTGCCGCTCACCTGGGGCGGCGAACGGCGCGCCGGGGTCGAGCTCTCACGCTCGTTCGCCGGGCCGATCGTGTCGCGAGTGTCGGTGGGCAGCGACGTGCGGCAGACCGAACATCCCGCCTTCGACGTGACCGAGCGACGTAGCAGCGTGCGCGGCCGGATCGAACGGTCGCTCGGCGCCAACCTGCGCCTGGGAGCGGCCGCGGCGCACGACCGGGTTCGCTTCGCCAGCGAGCGCGCCGCGCTCACGACTTACACGGCCGACGTCACGCTCGACACGCGGCTCGACCCGGTCTTCCCGCGCAATGCACTGTGGGGCACGGCGGCGATCGATCGGCTCGCTCTCCCGACCGGCACGCGCGTGCGGCAACGAGTCGATGGTCACGCCGCAGTCGGCCTGATGGGCGGTTCCGCGCTCACGCTGAGCGCATTCCAGACTTCCGTCGATGGCGCGCTGCCCGCCTACGAGCAGGCGTTCATCGGCGGGGGCCCGTCGCTGCGCGGCTTCCGCCGCGGCTACCGCGTGGCCGACAACGCCGCCGGCGCGTCCGCCTCTTTGGCCATGCCGGTAGGCTCGCCCCTCAGCTCGTTCCGCACCGGCGTGCGCCTGTTCGCCGATTGGGCCGGCGTCTACTCCGCCGGCACGTCGTGGCGCGATGCCTCGTACGATCGCGGCGTCGGCGCCGGCGTGTTCGCGCTCCTGCCCGGATTCACGACCGGCCTCGACGTCGCCCGCGGCGACCGGCACTGGCGCGCGCACTTCCGCATCGGCACGCGCTTCTAGGTGCTGAGCCGCTCACACCCGACCGCATCACTGGATCGCCACGTCTCGAGATCTAGGAACCATCCCCGCCAGCACCAAGCACGTACTTCTCAATCGCCTGCGCCAACCCGGCGTCGTCGTGCGATCCGGTGACCGGCAGGCCGAGCGCCAGCAGTTCTGGCTCGGCGTTGCCCATCACCACGCCGGTGCCGGCCCACTGCAGCATGTCGATGTCGTTGTGGTTGTCGCCGACGGCCAGCACCTCGGCCTGGGCCACGCCGTAGTGCGCGGCCACGTGAGCCAGTGTGCCGCCTTTGGTTGCCCCGGACGCGTTGACGTCCACCAGGGTGAAATCGCGGGCCGGGTAGGCCGTGATCGAGAGCGACACGCCGGCCGTCAACCCCTCGGCCGCGAGCGCCGCCGTCAGCGCCGCCATCGAGGCCGTGCGGCCGTTGAATGCCACCTGCACCGGATCGTGATCGACGCAGGCCGATTCCAGATCGTCCACCGTCTGCACGAGATGCCGGATCCGTTCGAAGTAGGTGCGGCGATTGGGTTGATCCCAGGACAGCGTGTCGACCACGGTCTGGCCCACGCCCTCGCGATCGAACTGCACCAGGGTGGAACTGCGCCACGCCCGCGTGCCCGCGAGCAGCCGCCGCGCCACCGTCCGCGCCAGTGGCCGCGTCGCCAGCGTGGCGCCGTCGCGCACGCGCGCCACGGCGCCGTTGTAGGCCACGACGGTGAGCGGACTCGGCAAGCCGGCGAGCGCCTGGAGCGCGAAGGGATAGTTGCGGCCGGTCGCCACCACCAGGTGGATGCCGCGGTCGGCCGCGGCCCGCAACGCGGCGTGATTGGCCTCGGGCACCTGGCCCCGACGATCGAGCAACGTGCCGTCGACGTCGAGGGCGATGAGCCGGATCACCCGGTAATGCGCTTTACGAATGCGTCGTATGCGTCGGGGCTCTGAGCCCGCATGGAGGCGGCGTACTCGATGCCGACACGCTCGAGGTTGGCCAGGTACGACGGATCCTTGTAGGCCTCGCGAATCCCGGGCAGCACCTGACGTAGACGCTCGAACACCACGAGCAGCTCGCGGCCACTCTGGTAGAAGAGCTCCTGGTTGAGCACGCCGCCAACCACGAACGAGGCCACCATGTCCCAGTAGCTGATGACCATGCGGTAGGACGCGTTTTCGGTGCTGCCGGGCGGCACGAGCGTGGCCAGTTCTTCCCACTTCTTCGGCCGGAACTGCGCCGTGAACCAGGCGCGAGCATCGCGCATCCGGTCCTCGCGGCGCATCTCGTAGAGCCGCAGGATCAGGTTTGCGTCGTCGTAGGTCGGTCGGGAAGTCATCGCGGTTAGCCCTCAGGGGAAATGAAACGGCCTGCACTACAATAAATGAGATATGGATTCGTGGGACCAGTTTAGCGGGGCCAACGCCGGGTACGTGCTCGAACTCTACGAACGGTACCAGCAAGACCCCGCGTCGGTGGACGACGCGACCCGCGCCGCCTTCCGCTCTTTCACGCCGCCGGCCGACCCCGCACCGAACGCCGCGCCGGCCAGCGCGTCCGACACCGCCGCAGCCATCGCCGCCGTCTCGCTGGCCGAATCGATTCGCCGTTACGGCCACCTCGCGGCCTCGCTCGATCCGATCGGCTACAACCGGCCCGATGGCGATCCGTCGCTGCATCCGCACGCGCACGGCCTCACGACCGAGCTGCTGAAGCAGCTGCCGGCGAGTATCATCGGCGGTCCGGTGGTGCAGGGCGCCGCCCATGCGGGCGAAGCGATCGAGCGGCTGCGCGCCATCTACTGCGCCACGACCGGCCACGACTACGCGCACGTGTTCGTGCCCGACGAGCGGGTCTGGTTGCGCGAGTCGGTGGAGGCGCGCCGCTTCCGCCCGCCGACCAATCCGATCGAGAGCCGAGAGCTGCTCGACCGCATCACGCAGGTCGAGGTGTTCGAGCGCTTCCTGCAGCGCACCTTCACGGGCAAGACGCGCTTCTCGATCGAGGGGCTCGACCTGATGATTCCGGTGCTCGACGAGATCATCGCCGACGCGGCCGCGTCAGGCGTGCGCCACGTGCTCATCGCCATGGCCCATCGCGGCCGGCTCAACGTGCTCGCGCACGTGATGCGCAAGCCCTACGCGCAGATCCTGGCCGAGTTCAAGGATCCGATTCTGTCGCGCAGCAGCCGCATCGATCTGGGCTGGATGGGTGACGTGAAGTACCACGCCGGCGCGCGCGTGGTCGAACCCAACCGGCCGACCACGCTGGTCATCACCATGCCGCCCAATCCCAGCCACCTGGAAGCGGTCGATCCGCTGCTGGTCGGCATGTCGCGCGCCGCGGCTACCTCGGTCGACGCGCCCGGGGCGCCGACGCTGCGCACCAACCAGGTGCTCGGCATCCTCATCCACGGCGACGCCGCGTTCCCCGGTCAGGGGGTCGTGGCCGAAACGCTCAACCTGTCGCGCCTCACCGGCTGGGACGTCGGCGGCACGATTCACATCATCGCCAACAATCAGCTCGGGTTCACCGCCGAGCCGAAGGATTGCTTCTCGACCAGCTACGCGAGCGGACTGGCGCGCGGCTTCAAGGTGCCGATCGTGCATGTGAATGCCGACGATCCGGTGGCGTGCATCGAGGCGGCACGGCTGGCCTGGGCCTATCGCGAGCGCTTCGAGCTCGATTTCCTGATCGACCTGGTGGGCTACCGGCGTCACGGTCACAACGAAGGCGACGAGCCCGCCTTCACGCAGCCGCAGCTCTACGCGCGCGTCGCCCACCATCCCACCGTGCGGCAGCAGTACGCCGCCGCACTGGTCGCCGCAGGTAAGGTGCCGGCCACGCTCCCCGACGAGCAGGTCGCCGCCCACGCCGCGCTGATGGAGAAGGCCTACGCCGACCTCCAGCCCGAGGAGCACTACGTGCCCGAGGTGCCGGTGGTGCCGCCGAGCGGTGCGGCCGCGCGCGTGAACACCGCGGTGGCTCTGGAACAGCTGGTGGCCATCAACGACGCGCTCGCCCAGGTGCCGGCCGGCTTCACGGTGCACAAGAAGCTGGAACGGGGCCGCGAGCGCAAGAAGACGCAACTGGCCGCACCGGACGAACGAACCATCGATTGGGCCGGGGCCGAAGAACTGGCGCTGGCGTCGGTGCTGGCCGATGGCATCGCGATTCGCTTCACCGGCGAAGACGTCGAGCGCGGCACGTTCAGCCACCGTCACGCGGTGCTGCACGATGCCGTCACCGGCGATCGGCACACGCCGCTGCAGACCCTGCCACAGGCCAAAGCGGCCTTCGAGATCCACAACAGCGCGCTCTCGGAACTGGCCGTCATCGGCTTCGAGCTGGGCTACAACCTGCAGGAGCCCAAGCGGCTGGTGATGTGGGAGGCCCAGTATGGCGACTTCATCAACGGCGCGCAGACCATCCTCGACGAGTACCTGATGT
>JBDTWC010000052.1:0-8994 GCA_040006875.1 Acidobacteriota bacterium
ACACCACACGCTTGCGCGGTCCAGCCCAGCCACGCCGTGGCTCCCGGCAAGCGGTAGACGAGTCCTGGCACTCGCTGCCACAGCAGGCAGACCGCGATGAGCAGCGCCGACGCCACCCACACGTAGGCGGAACGCTCGAGCACGGCCGGCACGGTGCGCGCGATCCACGCCTTGGCTCCCGTGCGCGCCATCACGCTGTGGTGCAGCGCAAAGAGCGTGAACAGCGCCACGTTCCAGGCGATCGCCGGCGTCACGGCCACGCCCACCGGCCCCGGCCTGCCCAGGAGCACGAAGAACCAGCCGTAGAACGCCAGCGCGGCGACAAACGCGGCGCCGCCGAGCCACGCAACGGCCTGGACGGCGAAGCTCGGGGCGCGGGTGGTGGCCATCTGGGTTGGAGCGGCGCGTTTCGCTACGCAGCGTCGCACGTATTATAGGGAAGCCGCCCGGACCTCCGTGGCCCACCCTCCCAAATTGTGAGCAACCAGCGCATCGTCATCTCCGGCCTTGGCGTCGTGTCCGCGTACGGCGCCGGCACGGCGCGCTACTGGGACAACGTGTCGCAGGGGGTGAGCGGCACCCGCGCCATCACCGAGTTCGACGTCTCGTCGTATCCGTGCCGCGTGGCCGCGCCGGTGCCGGCGCTCGACATCTCGGCCGCCGTGCGCCTCGAAGGCGAGGACGACGCCGGCTGGGAATCGCGCGCCGATCCCAAGCGCTACTCGCGAGCCGCGCTCTTCGGCGTGGTCGCGGGACGCGAGGCGTGGCGCGACGCCGGACTGCGCGTGGGTGAGCCCGGCGCCGGCGTGATCATCGGCAGCGGCGGCGGCGGCATCGACGTCGGCGAGCGCCAGTACCAGGACTTCTTCACCAACGGCGGCCGTGCGGTCACGCCCTACGCCATCGCGGTCGGCATCTGCGGCATGGTGTCGAGCGAAATTTCGATTTCGCTCGGCCTGCGCGGCATCAGCCACGTGCTCTCGACCGGTTGCACCTCGTCCACCGATGCCATGGGCTACGCCTTGGCGCTGCTCCGCGCGGGCGACGCCGATGTGCTCTTGTCGGGCGGCACCGACGGCTGCGTCCTGCCGGGGATGATCTTCGGCTTCGGCCGCATGCGCGCCGTCTCTACCCACTACAACGATCGCCCAGAGCAGGCCTCGCGTCCCTTCGATCGCGGCCGCGACGGCTTCGTGCTCGGTGAGGGCGCATGGATGGTGGTGCTCGAGCGTGAAGCGCGTGCCCGGGCGCGCGGCGCGCACATCTACGCCACCCTCGACGGCTACGCCTCGACCTGCGACGCGTATCACCGGGTTCAGATGGCGCCCGACGGCGACGAGATCGTGCGCTGCATGCAGACGGCGGTGACTCGATCCGGCCGCGCGCTCGATGACATCGGCTACGTGAACTACCACGGCACGTCCACGCAGTTGAATGACGCGGTGGAAGCGCGGTGCACGCGCCGCGCCTTCGGCGCGCTCGCCGAGCGCCTCCCCGGATCGTCCACCAAGTCGATGATCGGGCATCCGCAGGGAGCCAGCGGCGCCGCCGGGGTCGTGGCCACGGCGCTGGCCCTCGATCGCGGCTTCCTGCCGCCGACCATCAACCTCACCGATCCGGATCCGGCGTGCGATCTCGACTTCCTGCCCCAGGTCGGCCGCGCCGTCCAGGTGGAATCGGCGTTGTGCAATTGCCTCGGCTTCGGATCGAAAAACAGCGCGCTCGTGCTGGGATACGCCGGATGAGCGCGCCCCTCGACGACGTCGTCGTCGTGGGCGCCGGTCCAGCTGGCGCGCTCGCCGCTCTGGTGCTGGCGCGACAGGGCGTTCGCGTGCGCCTGGTCGATCGGGCTCGCTTCCCGCGCCCCAAGCTGTGCGGCGACTCGCTCAATCCCGGCGCGTTGGCCGTGCTGGCGCGACACCTCGACCTCCGCGCGCTCACCGCGCTCGGCCAGCCGATTCACGGCATGCGCTTGTCGGGTCCTGGTGGCGCGATGGTGTGCGGCCGCTATCCCGCCGGTATCGCCGGCCTGTCGATCACGCGCGCCCGCCTCGACGCCTGGCTGGTCGCCGAAGCGGTCCGCGCCGGCGCCCAGTTCGACCAGGGCGCGTCCGTGCGCGCGGTCGCCACTTGCGGCGCGGGTGTCACCGGCGTCGTGCTGCGCACCGCGAGCGGCGATCGCCACCTGCCGGCACGCCTCGTCATCGGCGCCGACGGACGCGGTTCGGTGGTGGCGCGCCAGTTCGCCTTGGCCACGGCGCCCGCACAGCCGCGCCGCTGGGCGCTCGGCGTCTATGCCCACGGCGTCGCTGGCGTTGATGCCACGTGCGGCGAGATGCACGTGCGCGCCGGCAGTTACCTCGGCATCGCTCCGGTCGTCGACGGGCTCACCAACGTGTGCCTGGTCGTGCCCTACCAACGGGCGCAACACGACGTGCGGGCGCCGTGGTCGTCGATTGCGGCCGCCGTCGCTGCCGATCGGCTGCTGGCGCCGCGTTTCATCGGGGCCACGCCGGCCACGACGCCGATGGTGCTCGGCCCGATGGCGGTGGACGTATCGCTACCGGGCCACGAAGGCGTACTGCTGGCCGGGGATGCCGCGGGCTTCATCGATCCGATGACGGGCGACGGCATGCGGCTGGCGCTCTACGGCGGCCAGTTGGCCGCTGAGGTGGCTGCCGATGTTCTGACCGGCCGCCTCGCTCGTGGCGCCGCGGTCGCCGAACTCGCCGCGCGCCGGCACGCCGCGTTTGCGGCGAAGTGGCGCTTCAACCGCGGCCTCCGCGCCGTCGTCGATCTCGATCCAGCGGTGCGGGCGGCCACGCTGGCGGCGCGGGCCTGGCCGGCACCGTTTGAAGCGATCGTCCGCTACGCGGCCGACATCGGCGCCGCCGCTTGAGTCTCTTCGCCATGAGTATCCCGGCCCTCATCGCGCTCGGCACGCTGGCTGCCGTCCTGGCCGTGATGGCGGGTGAGGCGGTGCTCTCGGCGCACAACGCGTCGGTGCTGCGCGCGCGCGGCGCGATCGAGCCGGCAGGCGACGTCTATCGGACGATGCAGTGGGCCTATCCGCTCGCGTTCGTGGCCATGGCGGTCGAAGGCGCGCTGCGCGGCGGCGCGCCGTTTCCCGTCGTGGCCGCCGGACTGGGCGTGTTCGGGGCGGCCAAGGCGCTGAAGGCGTGGGCGATCTCGTCGCTCGGCGTGCGCTGGTCGTTTCGCGTGCTCGTGCCGCCCGGTGAAGCGCCGCTCGTGCGCGGGCCGTATCGCCTGATGCGCCATCCCAACTATGTGGCGGTGTGCGGCGAGATCATCGGCGTGGCCCTCATCGTCGGCGCAGCGGTGAGCGGCACCGCCGGCCTGGTCGGATTCGGCTGGCTGCTGCGGCAGCGAATCGCGGTGGAAGACCGCGCCCTGGGGCGGCGTTAGGATGAGCAGGATACAGACCGCGCCGCCCGCGTCACGCGCGCCCTTCGACTCGAGCCGGTCTGGATCACCCCTGGGGGCCTGGGCCGACGGCGTGGTCATCGTGCTGATGCTGCTCACCATCTCGGCGGCTGTCACCGGCGGTTTTCGCACCGAGGTGCTCGGCGCCAGGGTGTCGGTCACGTCGTGGTACCGCACCGCCGCACTGGCCCTGGGGCTGCTCGCGCTGCGCCACTGGTGGCAGCCGTCGCCGTCGATGGCGACGCGCCTGTGGGACGGATGGCGCAGGTGGCGGGCAAGTCCCGTCACGCGTGCCACCTGGCCGATCGTGGTGGCGACGCGCATCGGCGTGCTCGTGGTCGGGCTCATGGCGATCTACGCCGTCGGCTATCCCGAGGGCCGGGCGCCGATTCGCGTGGCCGACGGGGAAGTGGCGAACCTGCCGGCGCGGTTCGACGCCGGCTGGTATCTGACGATTGCCACGCACGGCTACGAGTACCTGCCGGGGCGCCTCGATCGGCAGCAGAACCTGGTGTTCTTCCCGGCCTTCCCGCTGCTGATGCATCTGGGCTCGTTGCTCGTGGCCCGGCAGATCCTGTGGAGCGGCACGCTCATCTCGATGCTCGCATTCGCGTGGGCGGCGCGTTACCTGTTTCGCTTGGCCCGTGAGCAGATGGACGACCAACGCGCGGCCGTAGCCGTCGCGTTCCTGGCCACGTATCCGTTCGCGATTTTCTACAGCGCGCCCTACACCGAAGGGCTGTTCCTGCTCACCATGCTCGGCGCGTGGTATCACTTGCGACGCGATGAGCGCTGGGCGGCGTTTGCGTGGGGGTTCATCGCCGGCCTCACGCGGCCGAACGGCTGCCTGCTCTCGATTCCGCTCGCGTTCATGGTCGTGGCTCCGCTGTGGCAGCAGGGCCGGCTGCGTCGTCCGCCGGGGGGCTGGGCCAGCATCGCGGATCGCATGCTCGTGGCCGCGGCTCCCGGACTCGGCATGCTCGTCTACTCGGCCTACGTCTACGACCTCACCGGCGATCCGTTGATGTGGATCCGGCTGCAGGCGGCGTGG
This sequence comes from Acidobacteriota bacterium, assembly GCA_040006875.1. Classification (GTDB taxonomy): domain Bacteria; phylum Acidobacteriota; class Vicinamibacteria; order Vicinamibacterales; family UBA2999; genus CADEFD01. Next base: position 4,496 of record JBDTWC010000052.1, read on the forward strand.
GGCCGGCAGAATCTCGGCGTCGTAGCCTTCCTGGCCGCCGAGTGGACGTCGGTGGGTCAGCAAGGCGCCTATCAATACGCCACGAGCAACGTGCCCGACTTTCTCAACCTCCTGGCGGCCACCCTGGTGACCGCCGCGATCGTGCCGGTGTGGCGCCGCTTCGGGGTGGCGTCGGCGATGCTGCTGGTCATGAACCTGGTGCCGTCACTGGCAAGCGGCGGGTGGCTGTCGGTGGGACGCGCGACCTCGGTGCTGTTCCCGATCTTCCTGTGGCTCGCCGATGCCGTGCCGATGCGCCATCGCACGGCCGTGACCGCAGGGTTCGCGGGTCTGCAGGTGTTCGCGGCGATTCTGTTCTTTACGTGGCGGCCCCTCTTCTGAGCTCGGCCCGGTCGCCGCGCGACCCGGCCAGAACCGCCACCATGCCGTCTATATGGCCATGCGCTGTGCCGCCGTATACTGAGCCGGTCAGGTCCTTCATGACCCTCAGCCTCTGCTCCCGCTCACGTCGTCGGTGGCCGGCCCTCCTGGTGGCGTCGTGGCTGGTCGTGACGGCCGTGTCGATCGCCTCGGCGCAGACGCCGGGCGATGCCCGCGTCGCCGCCGCCCGCGCCCTGGCCCGCGGCCGCTACGACGAGGTCCACACCCTGGTGGCGTCGCTCGCCACCGATCAGATGGCCGCGGTCCTGCGCGCGCGGGCCTACGTCGCGGTCGGGAAGTACGGCGAGGCCGAGAAGGTGCTGCAGCCGGCGGTATTCGAGAATCCGATCGGCGATGCGGCGGTGGAGCTGGGCATCCTGCAGCGGATGCTGGGGCGGCGCGAGGCGCTGCGCACCCTCACGCTCATCCTGTCGCGCGAGTTCGTGGTCGGCGCAGCCTCCGACTACGTGCGCGCGGCTCGGGCGGCACGCGCGCTCGGGCGCTTCCCGCAGGCCAACGACTTCTTCCGCGAGGCGATCGCCCAAGCGCCCACCGACGTGGTGGCCAACGTGGCCTGGGGCGAACTGTTTCTCGAGAAGCACAACCGGCAAGATGCGGCGCGCTCCTTCCAGGCGGCGCTGCGCGCCGACCCCGAGGATCCCGCGGCGCTCCTGGGCTTGGCGCGCACCATGGCCGACGACAACCCGCCGCTGGCGCGCAAGCTCGCCTTGCAGGTGCTGACCATCAATCCGCAGAGCACCGGCGCCCGCGTGCTCTTGGCCGAACTCGCCCTCGACGACACCAAGCGGCCCGAGGCCAAGGCCGAACTCGAGCGGGCGCTGGCCGTGAATCCGAGCCACTTCGAGGCGCTCGCCCTGTCGGCGGCGGTGGCCTGGCTCGAGCAGCGCGAGGCCGACTACACGCGGCTCACCGACACGCTGCTCAAGCTCAACCCGACCTACGGCGAGGTCTATCGCGTGGTCGGGGCGCAGGCAGCCCGCAACTACCGCTTCGAGGAAGCCGCGGAGCTGACCCGGCGCGCCATCACCCTCGACCGCGAGAACACGCGCGCCTTCGCCGACCTGGGCGCGCACCTGATGCGCACCGGCGACGAGCGCGGCGCCCGGCGCGCCCTCGAATCCGCGTTCAAGGTCGATCCCTACGACGTCGTCACCTACAACCTGCTCGGCCTGCTCGACACCCTCGACGGTTTTGAGACCATTCGTGAAGGCGACATGGTGATTCGCCTCAATCCCGATGAAGCCGGGGTGATGCGCGAGTACGTGCCGCAGCTGGCGCGCGAAGCGATGGCGGCGCTGACCAAGCGGTGGAACTTCACGCCCACCGGCCCGATCCTGATCGAGATGTTCCCGCGTCACGACGATTTCGCGGTGCGCAACGTCGGGCTGCCCGGCATGATCGGCGCGCTCGGCGCCTGCTTCGGCAAGGTGGTCACGCTCGACTCGCCCAAGGCCCGGCCGCCAGGCGAGTTCAACTGGGGCGCGACGCTCTGGCACGAGCTCGCGCACGTCATCACCCTTCAGTTGTCGAACCAGCGCGTGCCGCGCTGGCTCACCGAAGGCATCTCGGTGTTCGAGGAGACGCGGGCCCGAGCCGAGTGGGGCCGCGAGATGGAAGTGACCTTCGCCGGCGCGATCAATCGCGGCCAGGTGATGAAGCTGCGCGATCTCAACGCCGGGTTCAGCAATCCCGAGACCATCTCGCTGGCCTACTACCAGGCGTCGTTGCTCGTGGAGCACATCGTGGCCCGGTTCTCGGAGCCGTCGCTGCGTGAGCTGGTGCGGGTCTACTCCGAGGACGTCGAGACCGACGCGGCCGTCACGCGCGTGCTCAAGGTGAGCATCGACGACCTGCAGAAGAGCTTCGACACGTTCCTCGATGAGCGCTTCGGGACGCTGCGCCGCGCCCTGGTCACGCCCGACGGCTTCGGGCCCGATCTGCCGCTCGAGCGCCTGCGCACGCTAGCCGAGGCCAACCGGGGCAGCTTCCCGGTGCAGGTGGCGCTCGGCCACGCCCTCGAAGAGCGCGACCCGACGGCGGCCATCACCGTGTATCAGGCGGCGGCGGCGCTCGTGCCCATGGCCACCGGCGAGGGCAGTCCACAGGCGCGGATCGCGGCGCTGGAGCAGGCCCAGGGCGACAAGGCCGCGGCGGCACGCGCGCTCGAAACGCTGACCACGGCGGACCACACCGATGTGGCATCGGCGCGCACGCTCGTCACCTTGCTCGACGCCTCTACCGACGGACCACGGCGGCGGGCGGCCCTGTCGAAGGTCGTGGCCATCGACCCGTTCGACGCCGCCGCGCACGCGGAGCTCGGTCGCTTCGCGCTCGCGCAGGGGCAGCTTCCCGAGGCGGTGCGCGACTTTCGCGTGGCCGTGGCCGCCGGCGCCGCCGACCGGGCCGGCGCGCATGCCGACCTGGGCGAGGCGCTCGAGAAGTCGGGCGCGATGGCCGACGCCAAGCATCAGGCGCTGCTGGCGCTCGAAGTGGCGCCCACCTACGCGCGCGCGCAGGATCTGCTGCTGCGTCTCGTGGAGCCGCCGCGGTGAGCTCGGCGCCATCGCGCGGCTGGCACGCGGTGGCGCGGCAGGTGCCGCTGCTGGCCGCCGTGGTCGGGCTCGTGACCTGCGTCGTGCCGGCGGTGTCGTCGCTCGGCCACGCCGCCGCCGAGCAGGCGGCCTCGGGTTTCCGCGAAGCGCGCACGCGCGCCGTCGATGAGCAGACCGGCGTGTTCAAGGAAGACCGTCTGGCGGGCTTGCAGTGGACGTTCGTCCGGCTGAAGTACACCCCCACGACCGGCGAGCTGGCCATGCGCACGCGCTTCGGCTTCTGGGACGATCCGTGGGCGATCGACGGGCCGGCGGCGGAGCAGAACCTGTCGCGGCGGGTCCAGACGGCCACCTCGATCGAGGTAGGCGAGCCGCTCGTGATGGACATCGCCGACCCGCGGCTCTGGCATTACCCGTGGGTCTACATCGTCGAGCCGAGCAACCTGGTACTCAGCGACTCCGAAGCGGCCACCCTGCGTGAGTTCCTGCTGCGCGGCGGCACGCTCACGATGGACGACTTCCACGGCTCGTTCGAGTGGGAGCTGACCGTGCGCCAACTCGCGAAGATCTTCCCCGACCGCGAAGTCGTGGAGATTACGCCGCCACATCCCATCTATTCGAGCTTCTATCAGATCGACAAGTATCCGCAGGTGCCGGGTCTCGGCTCGTTCTTCAACGGCCGCACATGGGAGAAGGGCGGCTACACGGCGCACTTGCGCGGCATCCTCGACGACACCGGCCGGCCGATGGTGCTCATCAACTGGAACACCGACATGGGCGACGGCTGGGAGTGGTCCAATGCCGAGGAGTATCCGGGATATTTGAAGTGGACGGCGGTGGCGTACCAGATGATGATCAACGAGATCGTCTACACACTCACCCACTAGGGGCTGGGGGCTGGAGACTGGGGGCTGGGGCCCTCAGGAGCCGCACCCGAAGATGGCGCTCGATACGCCGCTGACAGGCAGGGCATGAACCGGACGGCAGAAGCACACGGCGAAGATCTGGCGTCGCGGGTCGCCGCCGGGCGGGCCAAGATTCTCGACCAGTTGCGGCTGGTGATCGTGGGTCAGGACGACGTCGTCGACGAGGTGTTGATCGCGCTCTTCACCGGCGGCCACTGTCTGCTCACGGGCGTGCCCGGTCTGGCCAAGACGCTGCTCATCAAGACGCTGGCCGGCATCCTCGACCTGTCCTTCAAGCGGATCCAGTTCACGCCCGACCTGATGCCGGCCGACATCACCGGCACCGAGATCCTGGACGAGGCCGACGGGGTGCGCGCGCTGCGCTTCGTGCGTGGCCCGGTGTTCGCGCAGATTCTGCTGGCCGACGAGATCAACCGCACTCCTCCGAAGACGCAGGCGGCGCTGCTCGAGGCGATGCAGGAGTTCCACGTCACCGCCGCCGGCCGCACCTATCCGCTGGAGCGGCCGTTCTTCGTGCTGGCGACGCAGAACCCGATCGAGCTCGAGGGCACCTATCCGCTGCCCGAAGCGCAGCTCGATC
>JBDTWC010000053.1:0-8915 GCA_040006875.1 Acidobacteriota bacterium
ACGTGGCCCGCCAGGCGCGCGAGGCCGGCCTCGACGTGCTGCGGCTCGATTTGAACGACACGAAGAGCGATATCGCGCTGGCCGAGTTCGCGGTCGAGCGCCGACTGAGGAAACGATGACTCGATCGATTGCCGCGGCTCTGGCCGTCTTTCTCTCTACCCTGCCGCTTGCCGCCCGTGCTCAGACGCCGCCGGCCGCAGCCACCGTGGAAGCGGATCCGGTGCGCTGCTGGTGGCGCACCGATCGCGCATCGATTCGCATGGGCGAGCCGTTTGAAGCGGTGCTGACCTGCGCTGTCCTCGAGACGCCGTCCACCAAGGCGGTGGTCGATCGCTCGCGGCTCGATCACACCGTGATGGCGCTGCCGCCCTTCGACGTGCTCGGCGGAGCCGCCGGCGAGGACGCGGTGACGCCGTCGCGCCGCTTCTTCCAGTACAGCTATCAGCTGCGCCTGCTGAACGACACCGCGTTCGGGCAAGACCTGAAGCTGGCTGGCCTCTCGCTCGGCTACCGCATGGATACGTCGACCGGTGACGGCACCACCTCGCAGGGGCGCGACCAGACCTACAACCTGGCACCGCTCACCATTCGCGTGCTCTCGCTCGTAGCTGCCGACGCCCGCGACATCCGCGACGCCACCTCGATGACCTTCGCCGACCTCGAGGCGCGCCGCTTCCGGGCCCGCGCCCTGAGCATGGCCGGGTGGTTCTTCTACGCGCTGGCTGCCGGTGTGACCGCACTCGGCGTGGTGCGGATGTATACCGCGGTGCGCGCGCCCGTGGCGGCGCAGGTCACGACCGTGTCGGGCCGGGCCGTGTTGAAGGCAGCCAGCCGCGAGCTCTCGGCCGTGTCGCGCGAGCGCCACTCCGAAGGGTGGACCGACGTCCTGGTCGGCCGGGCCTCGGCCGCCCTGCGCATCATCGCCAGCTACGCCATCGGCCGCCCGGCAGCGCAGTCGGAAGGCCTCGCCCAGAACGCGCGCCCCGGCCACATCGCGCTCAGCCAGGGCCTGCTGCGACGGCGGCACGCGCTCGTTTCGGCCTCGGTCACGCCCGGTGAACTCGCGGCGGCCGCCGCCACCGACGGCTCGCTGCAGATCGTGCACGACGGGCTGCTGGCCCTGACCGCCGCGCGCTTCGGACGCGCCAAGCTCGATGACGGCGCGCTCGACAGCGCCGTAAGCGCTGCCGGTCCGCTCGCCAGCTCGCTCTCCCGGCGCTACTCGTGGCCGATGGAACGGTGGCGCGCCATGCTCGCCAGCGTGGCCGCCTGGAGAGGCCGCGCGTGAGACTGTTCGCCGCCATCACGCGCTTTGTCGAGCGCGCCCGTGCCGATTGGGACGGCGTGCGCTTGTCGGAGCTCGTGTTCGGCGAGAAGGACACGGCGCTGCTGATCGTGCTGGCGCTCGTCGGCGGCGGACTGCTGGCGCTGGTGGTCCGGTCGGTGGTCACGCGCACGCCCGGCCGCGGCCACGTGGTGCTGCCGGCCGTGCTCGGCGACTGGGTGCGGTCGTGGACGCCGGCCATGCGCCACATCCCGCTCGTGATGATGCTGGCCGGGCTGCCGCTCTTCGCCATCGCGCTGGCCGATCCGGCCACGCCGCTGTCGCGCCGTGAGGTCACCCGGCCCGGGCGCCGCATCAGCCTGATGATCGACGGCTCGTCGAGTATGCTGGCGCCGTTTGCCGCGCGCACGCTGACCACGAAGGACGCGCCCATGGAGGCCACGTTCTTCACCTCGGTGGCCGCTGCCGAGCGCTTCGTGCAGCTGCGTATGGACGGGCAGTACCGCGATCTCGTGGCGCTCATCGAGTTTGCCGACACCGCCTACGTCATCACCCCGTTCACGACCGACTACGACAACATCAAGCTGAGCCTGTCGCTCATCGGCAACATGGGCGAGTGGGAGAACTTCCCTGACCGCGGCACCGTGATCGCGCAGGCGGTCGAGCAGGCCGTGTCGCTCTTCCGCGCCTTCGACTTCCTCGACGCGTCGGGCAACCTGATGGTGATCTTCAGCGACGGCGAAGACGCCGAGGTCACCGAGTCGGGCCGCAACATCGACGACGTGCTCAGCGATGCCGTGAAGGCCAAGGTGCCGGTCTACTTCGTGCGCATCAGCAAGGGCAACTCGAAGCTGCCCGACGCGATGTGGCAGCGCGCCATCCAGAAGACCGGCGGCCGCTTCTACACTGCCACCGACGAGGCCGCGGTGCTGCGTGCCATCCGCGACATCGACAAGGCCTCCGCCGGCACGGTGGAGGTGAAGGAATATAGCGCCCGGCTGCCGCGCTTCGCGCCCTATGCGCTCGGCGCGGTGGCCTTGTGGACGATGGCGGCGGCGCTGCGCTTGCTGGCCCCGCAATTTCGGACGTTTCCGTAGCTAGGAGAAGGCGATGAAGTCGGTCATCGGATATCTGGTGGTAGCGCTCGCGCTGGTCGTCGGCGGGCGGGTGCTGTTCGGCGCGTCGCGGCTCGAGGATCGCACTGCCGACGCACAGCAGATGCTGCTCACGCTCCGCTACGGCGATCTCGAGCCGTCCTACGAGGCGCTGCGGGCCGAGGCGTCGAGTGGCGCGGTGGTGCCGCGGCTGTCGCAGGCGCTGGTGTCGTCGCTGCGCGAGCAGCAGGCGACGGCGCGCTACTGGCTGGGCGCCTTCTCCCGCCTCACGCCCGAACGCGACGCCGCCGGCGCTCTGTCGGAGACCGACCCGGTCGTGCTCGAACTGGGGGCCCACGCTGCCTACCGGGCCGCGCAGCAGTCGGTCGATCAGGCCGTCGCCGTGAAGAAGATCGACGACATCGTGCGCGGCTACGTCGATGTCGTGCGGGCGAGCCCGGGCGATGAAACGGCGGCCTGGAACCTGGAGTTCGTGTCGCGCGTGCGGGCCTCGTTCGCCCAGACCAAGCAGCCGGCGTTCCCGGAGCCGGCCAGCGGCGGCCTGGCCGGTGACCTGCCGATGGGTCCGACCCTGCATGGCACCCCGGGCGCGCCGCCCGAGGGCCAGGACATGAAGCAGTTCAAGGTGGTGGTGCCGATGCGTCCTGACGAGCGCAAACAGCTGCCGCAGGGCGCCAGCGAAGGTGAAAAGAAGAAGCGCCGCGGTTAGGCCGCGGGCCGGCACGGCACATCGGGCATGACACTTCCCATCATCGACTGGCAGGCGCTGAAATTCAGCCAGCCCGACTACCTGTGGCTGCTGATCGCGCCAGCGGCGCTGGCCGTGGTGTGGTTGTGGCAGGTCATGCGGCGGCGTGCCGATGTACGTCGCTACCTGCGCCATCGCGCCGTCCCGGTGCGCGAGACCTTCTCGGCCTTCGGCGGCCTGCTGTTCTGGCTGTGTCTGATCGCGGCCACGGCGTGCGTGATCCTGGCCCTGGCCCGGCCGCAGGTTGTGACCACACGGGTGCGGCGCGCCGGCATCGATCTGGTGGTGCTGCAGGACGGATCCACGTCGATGCGCGTCACCGACGTGACCGGCGACCGCTGGAAGCGCTCGATGCGCTTCCTGCGCACCCTGGCCGAAACCATGCGCTGGGACGGCGACCGCATCGCGATGACTTCGTTTGCGCGCATCGCCACCCCGCAGGTGCGCCTCACCAAGGACCCGAACACGTTCTTCTTCTTCATCGACCACCTGCTCGAGCCGCCGTTCCGCGCCGAGGACGACGCGTCGTGGGACACCAACATCGAGATGGGCATCTCGTGGGGGCTGAAGCTGCTCGCTCAGGACGAGCGCATCAACAAGCGCAAGTCCCTCAACGCGAGAGCGTTCCTGCTCCTCTCCGACGGCCAGGCCTGGAGCGGCGAAGTACAGCGATCGCTCGAGACGGCGCGGCGTGAACGGGTGCCCGTGTTCGTCGTCGGCGTGGGCACGAGCAGCGGCGGCTTCATCCCCGAGCCGCCCAACGACACACCCGAGAAGGTCGTCATCCCGGTCTATTCGCGGCTCGATCGCGAGTCGCTGGCCACGATTGCCGGAGCTGGCGGCGGGCGCTACATGGAGCTCGACCGCGAGCGCGACATCGACATCGCCGTCACGGTCGTGGACGCGGTGCGGAAGATGGCCCGCGGCGGCGTCGAGGAAGGCGCCGACGACGTCTACTGGGTGTGCCTGGCCGCCGCCGCCGTCTTCCTGGTCGCGGGCATCGCGTTGGTGCGCGATCGGGCCGAACTGGCGCTGGCGACCGCCGGCGCCGCGGCCGCGCTGGCCGTCGTCCAGCTCCTCTGACCGCCGCTCGTCGCGATTTTGGGCTGTTGGTGGCCGCCACGCACTACACCCGCACGGCGGCGGCGCGCTATGTCGTCGCTCGCCAGCCCCGGGATGTTCGCGGTGAGGACGATATTTCTGGCGCTGGTCGTGGCCGACGAAGCCCTGGGCGGAGTGTCAAACGGCGTGAAAACGGCCTTTCCGGAGCATCGCAAGCCGTGAAGGCCTGTTTTCGTCGAGTTTTTTGTGTGATCGGGCGTGCAAACGCATGAATTTCCGGCTAATCTGTGGTGCGCTCTGGTTGGCGCGCAACGAGCGGGCCAATTCGAACAGCAAGAGCGGGGGCGCGGTGCTCCCGACCGACCACATCGCAGACCCCGCTAGTATGCCGGGGCTGGGGGATTTGATGGCTAAAGTGATGACGAAGTCCGAGCTCGTGGGCAAGATTGCCGCGGAAACCGGCCGCAGCAACAAGGAAGTCAAGGGCGTGCTCGAGTCGCTCGCGAAGGTCGGCTACAAGGAACTCAAGAAGAACGGCATGTTCCTGATGCCCGGCTTCGCGAAGTTCGTCGTGATCAAGAAGCCCGCGACCAAAGCGCGCAAGGGCATCAACCCGTTCACGAAGGAGCCCACGGTGTTCAAGGCGAAGCCGGCGCGCAAGATCGTGCGCGCGCGTCCCGTCAAGGCCGCCAAGGACGCCGTCGCCTAGCGTCCCCTCCGGGACCGGCACGTCAACGGGCCGCCTCGCGCGGCCCGTTGCTTTTTGGGGCCGGCCGCCATCCGGCATATCCTCGGGATACACCCGTCATCGTCAGTTCACGCGAGCAGCAGCCATGGCCGTCATACTCACCGCAAAGGAACGCGCGCATCTCAAAGCCGTGGCCCATTCCCTCGAGCCGGTCGTCTTCATCGGACACGGCGGGGTCACCGACGCCGTCGTCGCCGAAGTGGAACGGGCGCTCACCGCGCACGGCCTGATCAAGATCAAGGCGGGCGCGGCCGATCGCGACGCCCGGGTCGAGATCTACGACACGCTGTGCCAGCGCACCGATGCGGCGAAGGTGCAAAGCGTGGGCAAGGTGATGGTGCTGTGGCGCCCGACGCCCGACGAGCCGCCGGCCAAGGCGCCGCGGCCGGTCGATCCGCCCGCGTAGTACACTCGCTCGCTCGATGGATGCCGCGCTCGATCCCCTGCCCGACGAGGCCGCCGAGGCCGCACTGCTCGCCGGCCTCCGCTCCGGTTCAGACACCGCCTACGAGGAGCTGGTCCGCTCCACCTCGGCGCGCCTGCTGGCCGTGGCCCGGCGCATCGTTGGCACCGAGGAAGACGCGCGCGACGTGGTGCAGGAGGCCTTCATCTCCGCATTTCGCGCCCTCGACCGCTTCGAAGGCAACGCCAAGCTGTCGACCTGGCTGCACCGGATCGTGGTCAACAAGGCCCTCATGCGCCTGCGCACCCGCAAGCGCAAGCCCGAGGAGCCGATCGAGCCGCTGCTGCCGGCCTTCAAAGAGGACGGCCACCAGGTCCAGGCGACATCGGAATGGGCCGAGGGCGCCGACGTCACCCTCGAGAGGGCCGAGACCCGGGAGTTCGTCCGCTCGCAGATCGACCGCCTGCCCGACACCTACCGTACCGTTTTGCTGCTCCGCGACATCGAAGAGATGAACACGCCGGAAACGGCTGCCATGCTGGGCATCACTGAGAACGCGGTCAAGATTCGTTTGCACCGGGCCCGTCAGGCGCTCCGCAAGCTGCTCGATGAGCGGTTCGGCAGTGCGCCGGCCAGACCGGCCGGGAAGGTGGCCCGATGAAGTGCCGCGAGTGCACCGAGTTCATCCTGCGCTACCTCGAGGGCGATCTGCCGCTCGACGAGCGGACCGCGTTCGAGCAGCATCTAGGAAAGTGCCCGCCGTGCGAGCGCTATCTCAGCCAGTACCGGCTCACGGTGACAGCCGGCAAGCACGCCTGCGCCGAGCAGAACGCGTCGCTGCCGGGGGCCGTACCCGAAGAGCTGATTCGCGCCATCCTCGACAGCCGCCGCTCCGAATAGGCCACGCGCTTTCAGCGCGGTCGGCGGTAGTGCTGCGCTACCAGATCGGGTCCGGGTCCGAGCAGCAGATCGCCGCTCGCCATCACGTCCAGGCCGTGATTGCCGGCCGACGGCACCCACCCCGCGATCGTTCCCGTCTTGGTCTCCACCTTCAACAGCCAGCCGGGCGACAGGTTCGGTTGCTGCAGCGGCTGCGTGGCCAGCCACATGTAGGCACCGTCGGCCTTGAGGCCGAAGGTCTTGCCGTAGACCCACTCGCCCAGATACTTGCCCATCTGATCGAAGCGTTGCACGCGGCCGTTCTCGCGATCGGCCACGTAGACGACGCCAGCGGCGTCGATCTGGATCGAATGCGGCAGCACGAACTGACCGGGGCTCGTGCCGGCCGTGCCCCACTCGCGCAGCTTCTTGCCCTCGGCCGTGAATTCGAGAACCCGCGCGTTGGCGTAGCCGTCGCTGATGAAGAGATGCCCATTGGCCGCAAACGCGATGTCGGTCGTGCTGCAGAAGTTGTTGCGGCACGGCGTCGGCTGACCGCCCACCTCGAGGTCGAGCAGCACCCGCCCGGTGTTCGAGTACTTGGTCACATGCGAGCTGGCCGCGTCAGTGGTCCAGACGTTGCCCTGCGCATCGACCCGGATCGCGTGCGGCATCACGTAGCGGCCCTTGCCCCACGACCGTAGCACCTTGCCAGTGCGATCGATCGCGATGACCGGATCGGCCTGGTCACCGCGTTGCAGCAGATAGATCGTGCCATCGGGCGCCGACGCGACCCACGACACCATGCCGAGCTCGACGCCCGGCACGGCGATCGGCCCGGCCGTGAGGTCGCGAATCGACGGCGCCGCAGCCACTGCCGCGCGCAGTCTGGTTTCCGCCGCGTCGGGCGGCCTCTGCGGCGGCGTCTGCGCGCCGAGCGCCACCGCCGCCGTGATCATCACCCCGCCGAACAGCCATCGCGTCAAGGCGTCATCTCCGGGCGGGTTACGGCAGATTGGGCGGCGGCACTCGCTTCTTGCTCGCCTGTTCGAACGCATAGGCGATGGCAATCAGCTTGGGCTCGCTGCACGACGCGCCGGTGAAGGTCACGCCGTAGGGAGCGGGATTGGCGGTGAAGCCGGCCGGAAAGGGCGGATTCGGCGCGTTGGGCACCATGCCGAATGGCACCGCGATGATCGGATAGCCAGCGCGCGAAGCCAGATTGGCGCCGCTTCCGCCCGGGGTGAGAATCGCGTCGAGCTTGTGGGCCGCGAGCACCGCGTCGATGCCCTGGGTGCGGCTGAGCCGCGCGTCCTTGGCCACGTCGGCGTCGTTGCGCGCGCGATCGCGTTCGACGTCCATCTCGTCGGAGATGTCGAGGCGCGACTGGCCGAAGCGCATCGCGCCGGCCTTGGCATGGGCCACGTTCCACTCGCGCAGCTCGGTCAGCGACTTGACCGGCGCCTGGTCGCCCAGGCTCTTCAGCCAGGCGTTGAAATCGCGCTTCATGCCGTATTTGAAGTTCACGGTGCAGTTGGCGTCGCCGCCGCGCTTGTGTTCCGCGCCCTGGCAGTAGTCGAAGAGCAGGAAGTTGGCCGTCGCATCCTTGGTCACGATGCTCGGCACGTCGGCGGGATCGACGACCTCGGCGCCCTGCGCCTTGAGCACCGCGATGGCCTCGGCCAGCACCTTGGCCTGATCGGGATTGAGCCCGCCGCGCGGGTCCTTGTCGCCGGGGGCGGTGATCGGATCGTAGAAGAACGCGCGCGGCACGCCGATGCGTACGCCCTTGAGTGCGTCGGCCTTCAGGAACGGCGTGTAGTCGCGGTTGGGCGGCGGCGTGCACGCCTTGGTCGCCACGTCGTTGGGATCCGGCGCTGCGCTCTCGAGCACGCCCATGAGCACGGCGGCGTCGGCCACGGTGCGGGCCATCGGGCCGGCCGTGTCGTGATCGGCGGTGATCGGAATCACGCCGTAGCGGCTGATGCGCCCGATGGTCGGCCTGATGCCGGCCAGCATGTTGTTGTTCGAGGGGCTGATGATCGAGCCGCCCGTATCCGAGCCCACGCTCGCCGCCCAGAAACTCGCCGCCGTGCCGGCTCCCGAGCTCGAGCCGCCCGTCTGCAGCACTGGCCGGCCGTCGAAGGTCTCGGGCCGTGGATCCAGCCGCGGATCGTAAGGGTTGTAGGCAAAGCCGGCCACGCCGGTGTAGTTGGCCACCATCGGCGTGGGCGCGCCCGCCATCCAGTGCGCCAGTTCCGTCAGCACCGTCTTGGCGATGATGATCGCGCCGCCGTCGCGCAGGTTCTTCGTGAGCGTGGCGTCGTAGGGCGGCACCAGGTCGCGGAAGGCCAGCGCGCCGCCGGTGGTGCGGATGTCAGTGGTCTGGATGTTGTCCTTGAGCGCGATCGGAATGCCGTGCAGCGGACCACGGAGCCTGCCGGCGGCGCGTTCCTTGTCCATCGCGTCGGCCTCGGCCAGCGCGTGCGGATTCACCGTGATGACGGCGTTGAGGCGATCTTCGTAGGTGGCGATGCGCTCGAGATACTTCTCGACCAGCTGCCGGGAGGTGAGACGGCCCGACTGCAAGGCGGTCTGCAGATCGGCAAGGCTCGCCTCGACCACGTCGAACTCCGCCACGGGTGCCGGCGGAGCCACGGGGCCGGCCGGGCGAC
>JBDTWC010000054.1:0-8874 GCA_040006875.1 Acidobacteriota bacterium
TCGGCGAGCACGTGCTGATCGTGCTCGCGGTGGTCGTGGCCGGCACGGTGCGCCTCGGTGTGCCCGCCGAACCGGCGGCGGTCTACACCGACTGGTTGCTGCGTTCGGTGGTCGTCGCTGCGGTGCTGCAGCTCTGTCTGCACTACGCGGACCTCTACGACATGCGGACGCTGTCGGACCGCCGCGGCCTGCTCATCGGCCTGCTGCGCTCGCTCGGCGCCGCCTCGGTCATCCTGGCGATTCTCTACTACTGGGTGCCCTTTCTGGGCCTCGGCCGCGGCGTCTTCGCCCTGGCTACACTGCTCATCATCGCGCTCGTCGCCGGCTGGCGCGTGGCTTTCGAGTGGCTGTCGCTGCGCGGCCAGCCGACCGAGCGGCTGCTCATCGTCGGCACCGGCGTGGCCGCCGTGGGCCTGGCCCACGAGTTGTTCCAGCGGCGCAGTGAGTTCGGCGTCGAGCTGGTCGGCTTCGTCGATAGCGATCCGGCCAAGGTCGGCACTGCCTCGGGCGCTGCGGCCGGAACGCCCGACATCATCGGCACGGTGAAGGACATTCCGGCGATCGTGCGCGCGCGCCGCGTCGACCGCGTGGTCGTGAGCCTGGCGGATGCGCGCGGCAAGCTCAACATGGACGAACTGCTCGCCATGAAGATGAACGACGGCGTGCGCTTCGACCATCTCGCGTCCGTTTACGAGGAATACACCGGCAAGATCGCGGTCGAGAACCTGCGTCCGAGCTGGATGATCTTCTCCGACGGCTTCAACAAGAGCGAGCGACTCGAGGCCATCAAGCGCCTGTCGGACATCGTGTTCGCCTCGGTCGGCCTGCTGCTGGCCTCGCCGCTGCTCCTGGCGGTGTGGATCGCGCAGCGGTTCGGATCGCCCGGCCCCGCGACCTACAACCAGATCCGCGTCGGCAAAGACGGTTCGCCTTTCACCATCCACAAGTTCCGCTCGATGCGCGTCGACGCCGAGGTGGCCAGCGGCGCCGTGTGGGCGCAGCAGAACGACCCGCGCGTGACCAAGCTCGGACGTTTCTTGCGGCGCACCCGTCTCGACGAGCTGCCGCAGCTCTGGAACGTGCTGCGCGGCGACATGAGCTTTGTCGGGCCGCGGCCCGAACGGCCGGAGTTCATCGCCGAGCTGTCGCGCAAGATTCCCTTCTACGGCCAGCGCCACGTGGTGCGGCCCGGCCTCACCGGCTGGGCGCAGGTGCGCCACCGCTACGGCTCCTCGGTTGGCGACTCACAAGAGAAGCTCCAGTACGACCTCTTCTACATCAAGCACATGTCGTTCGCGTTCGATCTCTACATCGTGCTCGAGACGGTGAAGACGGTGCTCGTACGCGGAGGGTCCTGACGTGGCCCGCGTGCTCAACGCCATGACCATCGACGTGGAGGACTACTTCCACGTGTCGGCCTTCGCGGGTGTGGTGGAACAGCACCAGTGGACGTCGTTTGAGAGCCGCGTGTGCCGCAACACCGACCGGATTCTCGACCTCTTCGCCGCGGCCGACGTGCACGCCACCTTCTTCGTGCTCGGCTGGGTGGCGGAGCGCTTTCCCGAGCTGGTGCGGCGCATCCACGCTGCCGGTCACGAACTGGCCTCGCACAGCTATGACCACGGCCTCGTCTACGACAAGACGCCCGACAGCTTCCGCGCCGATCTGCGCCGCGCCAAGGCCGCCATCGGCGAGGCGTGCGGCGTGGCCGTGACGGGTTACCGCGCCCCCAGCTACTCAGTGGTCGAGCGCTCGCTGTGGGCGCTGGACGTCCTGGTCGACGAGGGCTACACCTACGATTCGAGCATCTACCCTATTCGTCACGACCGCTACGGCATCCCGACCTGGGAGCGGCACATTCACCGGGTGGAGCGTCGGGCCGGGGGGCTGTGGGAGCTGCCGGGATCGACGGTGCGCCACTTCAACATGAACATGCCGATGGGCGGCGGTGGCTACTTCCGGCTCCTCCCGTATCGCTGGACGAGCCGGGGCATTCGCCACTTGAACGACCAGGAGCAGCGACCGGCAATCTTCTATCTCCACCCCTGGGAGGTCGATCCGGAGCAGCCACGGCTGGCCGCCAGCGCGCTGTCGCGGTTCCGGCACTATCGCAACCTCGACCAGACCGAGGCGCGGTTGCGCCGCCTGCTCGGCGAGTTCGCCTTCGGCACCATCGCCCAAGTGCTTCAAAACACGGCGGTTTCCGTGACTCCTGGGGCGTCCTCGGGGAGCCATAGGGTTGGGCTCCACTGACTTTTGTCGCCCGGTGAGAGGTACATTGACAACGTAGGGCTGGGGAAATCGGCCCGGGCACGGAAATGGCGTGCATATTCGTGCCGATCGGCTTTGGCCGGCTCTTTGCTAATTACAGTTTCGCTCCGGGCATCAGGGGCGCGGCCACCGCAGGTCACTTGGGCTGGAAGGCTGTTCCTGCCGCTATACGACCAGGCGGGATGCCAACGGCGCAGCATTTTCACAGGCGAGGATGAGGGCTCATGACAGAGACGTTCGCGGCGGAGATCAAGGAATTCATCGTCAGCAATTTCCTGTTCGGACAGGAAGGTAACGGGATCGCCGACGACCAGTCGTTCCTGGAAACCGGGGTCATCGACTCGACCGGGCTACTGGAGCTGGTGTCGTTTGTCGAGCAGAAGTACGGCATCACCATCGGTGACCGGGAGCTCGTACCGGAGAATCTCGACTCGCTGCGCAACATCAGCCAGCTCGTCACCCGCAAGCTGCAGGCGGCGACGGCCACGCCGTAGTTCACGGCGGCGGAATGCCTCGCCGCCCCGGGGTCGGCCCCGGCGCCTCGTCGTCGGCCTGACCCGCCCCAAGTCCCAGTATGCAGATCATCCGGTGTGACTCGTCTCACGACGCGATGTGGAACGAGTTCGTGCGCGCTTCGCCGCGGGCCTCGTTCTACCATCGCGCCGAGTGGCGCGCGATCAACCAGCGCTGGCTCGGCCACCCGAGCGCCTACCTCGGCGCCGTCGATGACCGACGCCTGGTTGGCGTGCTGCCGATCGTGCACCTGAAGACGCTGCTCTTCGGCAACCTCGCCTGCTCGATGCCGTTTGTGAACTACGGCGGTCCGTGCGCCGACACCCCCGAAATCGAAGCGCAGTTGATGGCCGCGGCCTCCGCTGTCGCCGACGAGTGGGGCGTCGACTACCTGGAGCTGCGCAGCCAGCATCATCTGGGCGAACCGTATCCGAGCTCCGACCACAAGGTGAGCATGACGATCGCGCTCGCCCCCGATCCCGAAACGATCATGGCGGCGTTCAAGCGCGACCAGCGCGCCGAAATCCGCAAGGCGGCCAAGAACGGGTTCGTCACCAAGTTCGGACCGGAGCTCATCGAAGACTTCTACTCGGTGCTCTCGGCCAGCTGGCGCGAGCTGGGAACGCCGATCTTCAGCTTCGACTACCTTCGAGCCGTGCTGACCGCCTTCCCCGACAACACGCGCATCTGCGTCGTCTACGACGCGCAGGGCGCACCGGCCGCCGGCGCCTTCGACGGCATTCACAACGGCACCGTCGAGGGCATGTGGCTGGGGATGCGCAGCGAGTATCGCCGGCAGCTCGTGGGCTACGTCCTCTACTGGGAGCTCATCAGGCACGCCTGCGAGAGCGGCTGGCAGAGGTTCCACCTCGGGCGCTCGTCGAAGGACTCGGGCGGCGAGCAGTTCAAGAAGAAGTGGAACGCCGAAACGCTGCAGCTCTACTGGACCTACATCCTGCGCACGCGCCAGGAGATGCCGGCGCTCAACCCGAACAATCCGAAGTTCCAGATGGCGATCAAGGTCTGGCAGCAGTTGCCGCTGGCGATGACCGAGATGATCGGCCCGCACATCGCCCGAGGCATCCCGTAAGTCATGGACCTCCCCTTTCGCTACGTGGCACCGGCCGGCGCGCCGTTTTCGGTGGGCGATCTCGTCCGCTGGGCGGGCACGGCCGTGTCGAGGCCAAGCGTGGCCGAGGCGCTGGTCGAGGCCATGCGCAACCGCTTTGGCGTGCGTCACGTGTTTCTGACCTCTACGGGCCGAGCCGGCCTCACGCTGCTGCTCCGCGCCTTGCGCCGGCTCGAGCCGGCGCGCGATGAGGTCGCGATTCCGTCCTACACCTGCTACTCGGTGCCGGCCTCGATCGCCAAGGCCGGGCTGCGGCCGCGGCTCATCGACATCTCGCCCGACACGCTCGACTTCGCGCCCGCGGCGCTTGCCGAGCACGACTTCTCGCGCACGCTGGCGATCGTCGCCACCAATCTCTACGGCCTGCCGAGCGATCTGCCGGGGCTGCAGCAACTGGCCCGCGCGCACGGACTCTTCCTGGTCGACGACGCCGCGCAGGCCATGGGCGCGAGCGTGGGCGGACGGTGGTCGGGCACGTGGGGCGACGCCGGGCTCTACAGCTTCGACAAGGGCAAGAACGTGTCGGCGATCGACGGCGGGGTGGTCGTGACCAACTCCGAGGATCTCGCGGCCGCGGTGCGGGCCGAGATGAGCGATGCCACCGCGGCGGGCGCCACGCTGTCGCCCGCGCACGTCGTGAAGGCGCTCGCCTACTTCGTGATGCTCCGGCCGTGGCTCTACGGCATTCCGGCGCGCCTTCCCCAGCTTGGGCTGGGCCGCACGGAGTACACCACCGAATACCCGCTCAGCCTCCCCGACCCGATGCTGACCGCGCTCGCGCTCACGATGCTGCCCAAGCTCGAGGCGTTCACGGCGACGCGGCAGGCCAACGCCGCCGCCATTCTCGACGCGCTGTCATCAATCCCGGGCGTGGACACCATCGCGGTGCGGAGGGATGCGACCCCGGCCTACTTGCGCCTGCCGATCCTGCTCGCGGACCGCCATGCCCAGGTCGGCGCCATTCAGGCGCTGAACGCGGCCGGCATTGGCGCCAGCGGGTCGTATCCGCAATCGCTGGCCGACGTGCCCGAATTGCGGCAGACGGCAACCTCGCCCCGCGCGGCTGGAGGGCGGCGGGTCGCCCACGGCATCGTCACCCTTCCGACGCATCCCTTCGTGAGCCCGGCGGACATCCGCCGCATGCGGAGCGTGCTCTCGACCGGAGCCGCCGTGGCGGCCAAGGAAAGGATGCTCACGACGTGAGCAGTGAGAGACTCGACGTGTCCAAGAGCGTTCGCCCCATCAACGTGCTCTACTGCGAGAGCAACACCGACGGCACCGTCGGCGGCTCGCACTACTGCCTGCTCTATCTCGTCAAGCATCTCGACCGGTCGCGGTTCACGCCGACCGTGCTCTTCTACGACAACCACGCCATCGTGGCGAAGTTTCGCGCCATCGCCGCGACCCTGGTGCACGACAAGGACAGTCCGGCGCTGTGGGGTTCTGGATCGGGCGTGCTGGCGCTGCCCGGCGCACTGGCGCGCCGCGCCGTCAATCTCGCGAAGCTCGGACGTCAGGTCGCCGGACATGTGGCCCTGCTACGGGCCCGCAAGATCGATCTGGTGCACCTGAACAACTCGATCACGCGTCATCACGACTGGATGGTAGCGGCGCTCGTGGCCGGCGTGCCGTGCGTGGTGCATGAGCGCGGCCTGCCGCGCTACGGGGCCATCGACCGCTTCTTCGGTAAGAAGGTCGACCTCGTCATCCCGATGTCGAGATGGATCGGGCGCGCGATGGTCGAGCAGGGGGTATCCGCCGACAACATCCGCGTGATCTACGACGGCCTCGATCCTGCCGCCTTCACGGTCACGCAGTCGAGCGAGGCGCTGCGTCAGGCCTGGAGCGTGGGGCCCGACCAGCCGGTCGTCGGCATCGTCGGCAACATCCGCCACTGGAAGGGCCAGGAGACGGTGGTCCGGGCGCTCATCGAGGTGGTGAAGGTTCATCCCGACGTGGTCTGCTTCTTCGTCGGCGCAGCCACGGCCGAGGACCAGCCCTACATGGACGGCATCGAGACGCTGATCGCGCAGGCCGGCATCGGCAAGAACGTCCGCTTCACCGGCTATCAGGCCAACGTGCCCAGCCTGGTGGGCATGATGCGCTTTCTCATCCACGCTTCGGTGGAACCAGAGCCGTTCGGCATGGTCGTGCTCGAGGCGATGGCGATGCGCAAGGCCGTGGTCGGCTCGCGCGCCGGCGGCGTCGTCGAGATGGTGCTCGAGGGCGAGACCGGTTACACGTTCCCGCCCGGCGACGCCGTGACGTTGGCCGGCCACATGCTCGACCTGCTTGGTGATCCCGCCAAGGCCGAGCGCATGGGCGCGCTTGGCCAGCAGCGTCTGATCAGCGAGTTCAGCGTGCACAAATACATGTCGGTGCTGCACGCCGCCTACGACGCCGTGCTGGCGAAGAAGGCCCTGCCCGCAGGCGTCGACATGGCTGCCGGAGTGATGCGTGACGGCAACCGCTGAGCCCCAGACCAAGTCGTGGTCGACATCCGCGATCGTGCGGAACGTGACCTCGAACTGGGCGGGCATCGTCGTGTCGGTCGGCTTCGCCTTCGTGCTGGCGCCGCTCACGGTGCGCACGCTCGGCACCGTGCACTACGGGATCTGGACGCTGCTGATGCAGCTCACCGGCTATCTGTGGCTGTTTGACTTCGGGGTCCGCGAATCGGTCATCAAGTACGTCTCGCAGTACCACGCGGCCGACGACCAGGCGAGCATCGTCTCCACGGTGCGCACGGCGGTGTCGATCTACACCCTGGTCAGCCTGGCAACCCTGCTCGCCGCGATCGCGCTCGCCCTCGCGCTGCCGTATCTGTTCAACATCCCGCCCCACGAAGTGATGACGGCACGGCTCACCGCCCTTTTGGTCGGCGCCACGGTGGCGCAGAGCTTCGTCTTCAACGTGTTTGTCGGCGTGGTGATGGGACTGCAGAAGTTCTATCTCATCTCGCGGCTCGGCATCATCTTCACGATCGCCCGTGGCGCCGCCACCTACGTGCTGCTCACCGCCGGGTTCGGCATCGTCACGCTGGCGTTCGTGCAGTTTGCGACGACCCTCATCTCGAACCTGCTCGTCTACCGCCTGGCCCACCGGGAACTGCCCTACCTGACCGTGCGCCTGATCCGGCCGTCGCGCGAAGAGGCGATGACCCTGTTCAACTACGGCAAGTACGTGCTCATCTCGAACGTCGGCGACAAGCTGGTCTTCGCCACGGACTCGATCGTCATCGGCATCTTCCAGCCCATCTCGGCCCTGACCTACTACGCCATCGGCGGCACGCTCATCGAGCAGCTGCGCACCTTCGTGAACGCGATGGCGACGATCTTCAACCCGCTCATCAGCACTCTCGACGCGCGCAAGGAGACCAGCGCGCTGCCGGTGGTGGTGCTGGCCGGCGCCAAGGCGGCGATGCTTCTGGGTCTGCCGCTGTGCATCGGGTTCGTGTTCGTCGGCACCAAGTTCATCGAGCTGTGGATGGGTCCGGAACTGGCTGGGACGTCTGGAATGGTGCTTGCGGTGCTCGCGGTCGGCCACGGCCTGGGCCTGCCCTACTACACCATCTCGGGCGTGCTCTACGGGCTCGGACGGCACCGCATCGTGGCCTGGTCGCGCATCTTCGAGGGCGTCGTGAACCTTGCGTTGAGCGTTTTCCTGGTCCAGCGTTACGGGGTGGTGGGCGTGGCTATCGGCACGATCATCCCGCACATCATCGTGGTCGCCGGCATCCTGCCCAACGCGCTGCCGCGCTGGATCGCGCTGAGCGTGCGCGACTACTACTTCTCCACCTACGTGTGGCCGCTGCTGGCCGCGGCGCCGTTCGCGGCCGCCTGCTGGTACATCGCCCACATGGTGGCGCCAGCCAGCTTCCTCACCTTTTTCCTGTGCATGACGGCGGCGATGCCGCTCTACTTCGTGCCCACGTGGTTTCTCGCGCTCTCGGCACCGGAGCGCGCCGCCGCTCGCGACTACGTGCGTCACCGCTTCGGCGGCCGGCGCGTGGTCGAGGCCACCTCATGACCTCGTTCCCGCGGCCGGCCCGTCCGGCGCATTCGTAGGAGCTTTCGAAGCCAGATGTGTGGAATCGCTGGACTCGTCTACAAGGATCGCTCCCGGCCCTGTACCCCTGAGGTCGTCACGGCCATGCGCGACGTCATGCCCTACCGCGGCCCAGACGACGCCGGTCTGCACCTCGACGGACCGGCCGGCCTCGGCTTCCGGCGTCTGAGCATCATCGACCTCGGCGGCGGCCATCAGCCCATGGCGACGGCCGGCGGCCGCTACTGGATCATCTTCAACGGCGAGGTCTACAACTTCCAGACCCTGCGAGCAGAGTGCCTCGCCAGGGGTGCGACGTTCCACAGCCATAGCGACACCGAGGTCATCCTGCAGCTCTACGCCGAGCGCGGGGCCGACTGCGTCAAGGCGCTGAACGGCATGTTCGCGTTCGCCATCTGGGACACCGAGCAGCGCACGCTGTTCCTGGCCCGCGATCGCATGGGCGTCAAGCCGCTCTACTACGCCGACACCGCCGCGGCGTTCGTGTTCGCCTCCGAGATCAAGGCGATCTTCGCGAGCGGCACGGTCACGCCGCGCGCCCGCGAGGCAGCGTTTGCCGAGTATTGCCTGTTCCGCCAGGTGGCCGGGCCGGAGACGATGTTCCACGGCGTGCGCAGCCTGCCGCCGGGCTGCACCATGACGGTGCGCGACGGCGCCATCAGCATCGCGCGTTACTGGTCGCCGCGCCCGGTCGAGGCTCCGGTGGCGATGACCTTCGACGACGCGGTGGCCGGCCTGACCGAGTTGCTCGACGACGCGGTGCGCCTGCGCCTCATCAGCGACGTGCCGGTGGGCACGTTCTGCAGCGGCGGCGTCGACTCCAGTCTCGTCACCGCGCTGGCGGCGCAGCGCAAGAGCGACGCGGTCAACACCTTCTCGGTCGGCTTCGACGA
>JBDTWC010000055.1:0-8812 GCA_040006875.1 Acidobacteriota bacterium
TCGGCACGTCGGTCGACTTCGCCGAACATCGCGGCTACGTGGCGGGCGACGACATCCGCCGCGTCGACTGGCGCGTCTACGCGCGCACCGACAAGTACTTCGTGAAGGAGTTCGAGGCCGATTCGAACTCCAACTTCACGGTGCTCCTCGACGTGTCGGCGTCGATGGCGTTCGGGCCGCGCATCACGAAGCTCGACTACGCCAAGACGCTCGGGGCGTGCCTGACCTACCTGGTGCACAAGCAGCGCGACCGCGTCGGCCTGGTCGCCTTCGACACCGACATCGTCGACCACGTGCCGCCGTCGGCCAAGCACCTCGACGTGGTGCTGCACACGCTCGACCGCGCGACGGCCACCCGGCCCGGCCGCCTGTCGGAGCCGCTCAAGAAGCTGGCCGAGCACTTCGGGCGGCGGGGCGTGGTGGTGCTCATCTCGGACCTCTACGACGAGCCCGAGGCGATCTTCGACGCGCTGGCGCCGATCCGTTTCCGGGGCAGCGACGTCGTCGTCTTCCACGTGCTCGACCCGGCGGAGCTCGAGTTCCCCTACACCGACCCGTCGGCCTTCGAGGATCTCGAGACCGGTGTGCAACTGCCCGTGGTCCCCGAGTCCTTCCGCGACAAGTACCAGGCGCTCATCCGCGGGCACATCGAGGCGCTCACCGCCAAGGCCGCCGAGCGGGGCGTGGACTACCGCCTGCTCGACACCGCCAAACCCCTCGACTTCGCGCTCTACGACTACCTGTCGTTCCGCGAGCGAATGGGCCGGGTGCGGTAGTGGGCTTCCTGATCCCCGTCTTCCTGGCGGGCCTGGCGGCGCTGGCCGTGCCGGTCGCGATCCACCTGATTCAGCGCGAGAAGAATCAGATCATCGCCTTCCCCTCGCTGATGTTCGTGAGCCGCGTGCCGTACGAGTCGGTGCGGCGCAGAAAGATCCGGCACTGGGCGCTGCTGCTGATGCGCCTGGCCGCCCTGGCGCTCATCGTGGCGGCCTTTGCCCGGCCGTTCTTCCGCGGCGGTGGTGTGGCCGCCATGGCCGGCGGCGCGCGCGAGGTCGTGGTGCTGGTGGACCGCTCCTACAGCATGCGCTACGGCGATCGCTGGACGCGCGCGCAGGCCGAAGCACGTAAGGTGCTCGACGCGTTGGACCCGTCGGACCGGGCGAGCCTGGTGTTCTTCGGCACCGGCGCTGAGGTGGCGCTGCAGTCGGTAGACGACCAGGCGCGGCTGGCCGGCGCCCTGGCCGCGGCCACGCCCGGCACCGAGGCCACGCGGCTCTCTCCGGCATTGAAGGTGGCCGGCACGATCGTGGCCGAGTCGACGCGTCCCCGCAAGGAGGTCGTGCTCATCAGCGACTTCCAGAAGAACTCTTGGGTGCCGAGCGACGAGGATCGGCTGCCCGCCGGCACGACCTTCACCCCTGTGCCCATCACCGATCTCGACACGCGCAACCTGTCGGTGGCGCCGGTGGCGATGACCCGCGCGCGTTTCGAGGGGCAGGAGCGCGTCACGATCACCTCGGGCGTCACCAACCGCGGCAGCCAGCAGGCCGACGGCGTGGTCCTGTCGCTCGAACTGAACGGCCGCGTCGTGGAGTCGGCCACGCTCTCAGTGGCGCCCCAGGCGTCGGCCTCGGCCGTGTTCGCGCCGATCACCCTCACGCCCGGCGCGATGCGCGGCGTGGTGCGCGTGGCCGCCGACGCGCTCGACGCCGACAACGCCTTCCACTTCCTGCTCGCGCCCACCAAACCCGTGGCGGTGCTGGTGGCCGCACCGGCCACGCGCGGCGCCGACGACACGTATCTGCGGCGCGCACTCGCCATCGGACAGGCGCCCCGCTTCGACGTGGCCACGACGACCGTCGATGGGCTCACCGACGACGCCCTGTCGCGCGTCCAGGTGCTGATCGTGCACGACGCCCCGCTGAACGAGGCCGCGACGGCCCGTCTCGTCCGCTTCGCCGAGCGGGGCGGCGGCGTGCTGCTGATCGCGTCGGCGCGCGCGTCGTGGCCGCAGAACGCCGCCATGCCTGGGGTGCTGGCCGGTCCGGTCGACCGGTCGCGCGGCGAGGTGGGACGCCTGAGCGGCCTGGAGTTCGGCCACGCGGTGTTCGCGCCGTTCCGCGCGCCGCGCAGCGGCGACTTCTCCAGCGTGCGCGTCTACGGCTACCGCCGGCTGACGCCGGCCGAGGGCGCCCGCGTGCTGGCGCGCTACGACGACGGGCAGCCGGCGCTCGTCGAGCGCGCGGTCGGCGACGGACGGATCGCCGTGTGGACGACGAGCGTGGACCTGTCGTGGAACGACGTGGCGCTGAAACCCGTGTTCCTGCCGTTCGTGCACCAGCTCGTGCGCACGCTCGCTGCGTTCCAGGACCGCCCGCCGTCGCTCACGGTAGGCCAGGTGGCCGCGCCCGAGACCGCCACCGACGCGGCGCGCCCACGCGTGGCCGTGGATCCCTCGGGGCGGAGCGTGCCGCTCGACCCGGCCCGCGGCGATACCTTCGAAGTGACGATGCCGGGTTTCTACGAGGTGCGGCAGGGCGGGCTCGACGGCGGCGAACCCAGCTTGGTCGCGGCCAACGTCGACCTCACGGAGTCTGATCTGGCCAGCGTGGATCCGGCCACCGTGACAGCGGCGGTGAAGGGCACCGGAGACGCGAGCGACCCCGCGGCGGCCGCGGCCACGACGCCTCGCGACGAGGTGACGGAGCAGTCGCAACGTCTGTGGTGGTACCTGCTCCTTGCGGGTATGCTGCTCTTGATCGGGGAATCGGTGGTCGCCGGCCGCATGTCCGGCGGCGCCGCGTAGGACGGAATCCCGGGCTCACACGGCCACGAGGAGGATCGATGCTCCACGAGCGATCGGATACGGCCCCTGGCGGCGTTGCCCGCGTGATTGGCGACGTGCGCGCGCGCTGGCGCAGGAAGCTGCTCGTGCGCGGCCTCTTCCGCGTGCTCGTCGGCGGCGCGGTGGTGCTCATCGGCGCCGGGCTGGCGCTCGAAGCGCTGCGCTTCACCCCGGGCGCCATCCTCGCGTTCCGCATCGCCACCCTGGCGGTCATCGCGGCGCTGACCGCCTGGTGGATTGCGCGCCCGATGCTGCGGCGCGTCACCGACCAACAGGTCGCCCTCTACCTCGAGGAACACGAGCCCTCGCTCAACTCGCTGCTGCTGAGCGCGATGAGCGCCGAACGCGGCGGCACCGCCGACTCGGAATCGCCCGCCATGGTCGCCAAGCTCGTGGAAGCCGCGGTCGAACGCTGCCACGAGATCGAAGCCGGGCGGCGCATCGACCAGCCGCTCGTGCGCCGCTACAGCCTGATGGCCGCCGGCGCTGTGGCCCTGGCTCTCGCGGTGTTCGCGCTCGGCCCGGCCTACCTGCGTCACGGGCTGACGGCGATGTTCGCCTGGTCGCAGAGCCTCGAGGCGGCCGCCCCCTATCGCATCGCGCTCACGCCCGGTTCCGGCCAGGTGCCGCGCGGCGCCGATCAGCTCTTCACCGCCACGCTCAGCGGGTTCTCGGCCGACGACGCCGTGCTGCTCGTGCGCAAGGGCGACGCCACGGCCTTCGAGCGGGTGCCCATGGTCAAGGGCGACACCGGCGCCTTCGAAGGCATGGTCTTCGACGTGGACCAGAAGCTGGAGTTCATGGCCGAGGCCGCCGGCGTGCGGTCGCCCACCTTTACGCTCGACGTCGTGGACCTGCCCTACGCCCAGCGCATCGACCTCGAGTACCGCTTCCCTGCCTACACCGGCCTCGAGCCGCGCGTGGTGGAGGATGCCGGTGACATCGCCGTGCTGACCGGCACCGAGGTGCTCGTCACGATCACGCCCACCATGCCGGCGCCGGCCGGTCAGATCACGCTGCACGAGACCACGCACGTGCCGCTCACGGTCGGGGCCGAGGGCAAACTCGTCGGGAAGTTCGTGGCCGACAAGGACGGCTTCTACCGCGTCGGCCTGCAGGGGCCCGATGGCGCCATGATCACTGCCTCGCCGCAGTACGTCATCGACGTGCTGTCCGACATGGCGCCCACCGTGTCGATTGCCAAGCCCGGGCGCGACAGCGCCGCGACGCCCGTCGAGGAATTCGTGGTGGAGGCGCGGGCCGACGACGACTTCGGCGTACGCGGCCTCGAGCTGGTCTACTCGGTGAACGGCGGGCCAGAGAAGACCGTGCCGCTCTACCGGGGCGCGAAGCGCCTCGAAGAGGTCAGCGCGGGCCACACCTTCTATCTGGAAGAACTGGGCGTGCAGCCGGGCGACGCGGTCGCCTACTACGCGCGCGCCAGCGACAACGACGCCGGCGGCGGCAAGCAGGCCACGAGCGACATGTACTTCCTGCGCGTGCGGCCGTTCGGCAAGGACTTCAAGCCCGCCACCTCGCAGGCCGGGGGCGGAGGCGGGGGCGGCGGCGGCGGCGAAGTGGGGGCGCTCTCGGAGCAGCAGCGCCAGATCATCGCCGGCACGTTCAACGTGCTGCGCGAGAAGCGCGAGAAGAAGGCGCTCACGCCCGAGAAGCTCCGCGAGAGCTCCGTCGTGCTGGCGCTCTCGCAGGGACGCCTGCGCGAGCAGGTCGAGGGGCTCGTGAGCCGCATGAACTCGCGGCTCGTGGCGCCCGATCCGAGCTTCAAGAAGATCGCCGACATGCTGCCGCTGGCGGCCGCCGAGATGAAGGCTGCGGAGGGCAAGCTGCAGGCGCGCGCGCCTGAAGGCGCGATGCCGCCGGAGCAGAAGGCGCTTCAGTATCTGCAGCAAGCCGAGGAGGAATACGAACTGCAGGTGCAGACCAGCCGCCAGGCCGGTGGCGGCGGTGGTGGTGGTCAGGCCGGATCGATTGCCGACGACCTGGCCGACTTGTTCAACCTCGAGATGGACAAGATGGCCAACCAGTACGAAACCGCGTCGCGGGCCGAGAGCAATCAGGCCGAGCAGCAGGTCGACGCGCTGGCCGAGAAGCTCAAGGAGCTGGCGCGGCGGCAGCAGCAGGAACTGGAACGCCAGCGCCGGCGCGCGGCGGGTCAGGCGGCTGGGAGCGGCGGCGATCAGCAGCGGGCACTCGCGGAGCAAGCCGAAGAAGCGGCGCGGCAGCTCGAGAAGCTGTCCCGTGATCAGAACCGGCCCGACCTGGCCGCAGCCGCCCGGCAGATGCAACAGGCCGCGGATGCGATGCGCCGCGCTGCCGCCAGCAACGATCCGAGTGCTGCCGGCCAGGCCGCGGCCGCCTCCGATCGCCTGTAGCAGGTGCAGCGGCAGTTGCGCGGCGCGCAGGCGGCGCGGGCCGGGCGCGACGTGCAGGAGGCGATTCACGAGGCGGAAGAGATTGCGCGCGAGCACGCCGACGTGGCTGGCGACGCCGAGAAACTCGACCAGGCCGGCGCCGATCGCATGCAGCAGGCGCAGCTCAACTCGCAGCGCCGCGACGGCCTGTCGGGTAAGGTGGCACAGCTCGAGCAGCAACTCGAGAAGACCGCCAACGAGATCGCGAAGGACGAGCGCGACGCCGCGCGCCGCCTCCAGGAAGCGGCCGGCGCCATTCGCGACGCCAAGATCAAGGAGAAGCTGCGTTACTCGCGGCAGTTCCTCGGCCGCGAGGGCGGGCAGGAAGCGACCGCCACCGTCGACGGCCAGATCGGGTCGGACCTGATGGACCTGCGCCGCAAGCTGGCCGAAGCCTCATCGGCCCTGGGCAAGGGCGGCGCCGCCGCCGACAAGGGCGCCGACACGCTCGAGCGCACGCGCGATCTGGTGCGCGGCGTCGATTCGCTCGGCCGCCGTATGCAGGAGCGCGCCGCGGGCGATCGCGGCCAGCAGCAGCCCGGGGATCAGCAGGGCCAGGCGGGCCAGCCCGGACAGCGCGGGCAGCAGCAAGGACAGCAGGCGCAATCCGGTCAACCCGGACAACAGGGACAGCAGGGTCAACCAGGCAAGGGCCAGGAGGGCCAGGGGCAACCGGGCCAGGCTGGACAGCAGGGGCAGGGTGGCCAGCAAGGCCAAGGCCAGGGCGGACGACAAGGCCAGGGCGGTCAGGGCCAAGGCGGCCAGCAGGGGCAGGACGGCGGGATGGGCGGCGGCGACAACGCCGGCGGCTGGAACGACGACGGCGGCTGGGGCAACGGGCGGCCGGGGAACTTCTCGCCCGACGACGTGCGCCAGTTCCGCGGCGAAGCGCGTCGTTACGGCCAGGACCTCGAGGCGCTGCGTCGCGCGCTGCGCGCCGACGGCGTCGAGACCAAGAACCTCGACGACATCCTGCGCCGCTTGAAGGCGCTCGACGACGACCGCGTCTACAAGAACGTGCAGGAGCTGGCACAACTGCAGGGCGCGGTCAGCGACGGCCTGCGCCGCTTCGAGTTCGGCCTGCGCCGCGCGGCCGAGGGCAATGCCAAGGACGTGCTGCTCTCGGGCGGCGACGAAGTGCCGGCCGAGTTCAAGTCGATGGTCGAGGAGTACTACCGCAGCCTGGCCAAGCCGAAGGCACCGCCGAAGTAACGGGCGGGCGCGGCGCGGTGGTGACGATGGTGCTCCCGACGCCGATCAACCTCTCGATCCGCTTCGCTGAGCTCACGGACACGCGCGTCAGCACGCAGCCCAGTGTTGTTCGAGACGGAGATGGCACGGGTGCAGACCCGGTCGATCCAGTTCTGGCGCGGCACCGGCGAGACGTCGGAGCGCGGCAGCGACAGCGCCACGCCGCACCTGCGCGGCATCGCTGACGCCTCGGGCCGGCTGATGGTCGTGGCCACGCACAACACCGACAGCTCCGGTGCCTGGAGCGTGAAGGCGAAGACCCGGACTACTTCTACAAATATCGTCTCAGCGGCTACGCAGTGGCGCTTAGCGTGCTGCCCTACGCCATGAGCCACGAAGAGCCGGAGCGCGGGGCGCGGCCGCGTCGGGTAAGATCCCTCCGATGGCCAAGAAAATCCACGACGACATTCTCGGCACGATCGGGCACACGCCGATGGTGCGTCTCAATCGCATTCCGAAGGACGTGGTGGCCGCCGAGGTCGTCGCCAAGATCGAGACTACCAACCCCGGCAACTCGATCAAGGACCGCATGGCCGTGAAGATGATCGAGGACGCCGAGCGCGACGGCCGGCTCAAGCCCGGCGGCACGATCATCGAAGGGACCTCCGGCAACACCGGCATGGGCCTGGCCATCGCCGCGGTGGTCAAGGGCTATCACTGCATCTTCACCACCACCGACAAGCAGTCGAAGGAGAAGGTGGATGCGCTGCGCGCCTTCGGTGCCGACGTGATCGTGTGCCCGACCGACGTCGAGCCCGAGGATCCGCGCTCCTACTACTCGGTCTCGTCGCGGCTCGAACGCGACACGCCCAACAGCTGGAAAGCCAACCAATACGACAACCCGAGCAACGCCCAGGCGCACTACCAGCAGACCGGACCCGAGATCTGGGATCAGACCGACGGCCGCGTCGATCATCTCGTGGTCGGCGTCGGCACCGGCGGCACCCTGTGCGGCACGGCCAAGTACCTGAAGGAACGGAAGCCGTCGGTGAAGGCGTGGGGCATCGACACCTACGGTTCGGTCTTCAAGAAGTACAAGGAGACCGGCGTCTTCGACAAGAACGAGATCTATCCGTACATCACCGAGGGCATTGGGGAAGACTTCCTGCCCAAGAACGTGGACTTCAGCCTCGTCGATCACTTCGAGAAGGTCACCGACCGCGACGCCGCCATCATGACCAGCCGGATCGCGCGCGAGGAAGGCATCTTCGCCGGCAACTCGGCCGGGTCGGCCATGGCCGGCCTGCTGCAGCTGGCGCCCCACTTCAAGGCCGGCCAGCTCGTGGTCGTCGTCTTCCACGACCACGGCACGCGCTACCTGGGCAAGATGTACAACCCTGAGTGGATGCGCGAGAAGGGCTTCCTCGACAAGAAGGGGCTGAGGGCCAAGGACCTGGTGGCCGATCGCCGCAAGGCCAAGCTCGTGACCATCGAACGCGGCGACACGGTGGCGGCGGCGGCGGACATCCTGACCACCAACGCCTACTCGCAGATTCCGGTGGTCGCCGACGGCCGCCTGGTCGGGGCCGTCAACGAAGGCCACCTGTTCGCGGAGATCGTCAAGCACCCGGAACTGCTCAAGGGCCCGGTCGAGGCGATCATGGAGCCGGCCTTCCCCTACGCCGACATCTCCACCGGCATCGACGCCCTCGCCGGGATGATCACGCCCGACTCACCGGCGGTGCTGGTGCGTGACTTCAAGAGCGACGAGACCTACATCATCACGCGCTGGGACGTGATTCGCGCGCTCAGTTGATGGTCGTGGAGGTGGCTGTGGTCGTGCCGCGATCTCGCGGCGCCGCAGCCACCGTTCCAGCACGGCGCGCAGCTCGGTCAGGCCGAACGGTTTGGCGAGATAGTCGTCCATGCCCGCCGACAGGCATTTCTCGGCATCGCCGGCCAGCGCGTCGCCAGTGAGGGCCACGATCGGCTGGCGCGCGCGGCCGCGGCGGGCTTCGTTGGCGCGGATGGCGGCGGTGGCGGCCAGGCCGTCCATCACCGGCATGTGGCAGTCCATGAAGACGAGGTCGTAGCGCGCGGCCTCGAGCGCCACGAGGCCCTCTTTGCCGCTGCTCGCGACGTCGACGTCGCAGCCGAGGCGGCGCAGCATCGCGGTCGCCACTTGCTGGTTCACTTCGTTGTCTTCGATGACCAGCACGAGCCCGGCAAACTGCACCCGCGTCGCCGCGGCTGCCCGGCGCGACGGCGGCGCCGCCACCGCAGGATCGAGCGAGGCGAGGCAGTCGTAGAGTTCCGACTCACGCACCGGCTTGGTCAGGCAGTG